>JAEZPG010000122.1 GCA_023413555.1 Bacillota bacterium
TGAAGACGATGACTTTGATGATGAAGAGATTGAGTTTTCCTCTGATGATGAAGAATAATTAGGAATTGAAGGGGCTGTTGCTTTTGCAACAGCCTTTTTTTCGAAACATTATCTATAAACTTTTCTGCGTCTATTTTTAATTATAAAAACACAGAACACTCCACCCGATACGATTAATAAAACAATCCACAAAGATATGTTGCTTGTGTCACCGGTCTTCGGCTCATCTTTAGGTTTCTGACTATTTTCAGGTTTCTGACTATTTTCAGGTTTCTGATTGTCTACAGCTTTCTGATTGTCTACAATTTTCTTTAACAGACGATCACATCGATCAATGATTTTCTGTAAATTATACTTTTCTTCCTGTGTTGCATAAGTGGTATCTACAGCTAGCGCCTGTTTCCTAACCTCCTGGATATTACGAAGGTCACTGGAGTTTACATTGGTTTCCTTAATAGTATCCAAAGAACTTGAGATGTCAACAATCGGTATCATAGTAACAGTGATTGTAGTTGTATTTCCTGCTTCATCAGTCGCGGTGATTGTATAGGTTGCGTTAACATTACCAGCTATGCTTACACCACTTGCAAAATGCTTATTGTTTATGGTAAGACTTTTAAGACTAGGATCGACTACATATACTTTCTGACTAGTGTAATAAGTTCCATTACTACTGATACCTTTAATAACTGGCGCTGTCGTATCAAAGGTTACTCCATTAGAATTAACAATCACCTTATTGCCAGCATTATCAGTAATGCGTGTATAATACACAAAATGCCTTGCATCCTTTGCTATCTCATGAATAGATGTCGTGTATTCGCTCCAAGAAACATCTGCAAGTTCTTTCTCACTCAATTCTTTCTCCGACTTATACACTTCAACCTTCTGAATTCCGCTAAGAGAATCACTGCTATCTACGGTCACATCCACATCACTATTAAAGAGTAAGCCAAAGCTGACGGTGCGAAGGAAGTTTCTCATTCCACTCTTTTGGATACCAATACTTCCTACTGGAGCCTCTTTATCTAGCTTGTAATTTAATGTTTTTTCATAAACACTTCCATCCTTTGCTTTGATGTAGAAGGTATAATTGTTACCTGTCTTTTTGCTTTGGTCACTAATCGTTAGTGTATTCCCAAAGGTTCCGACAGGAGTGGTACAAAGTGTCCAATCACCAACAGCTGTTATAACAATATCCTTGTTATACCACCCTTCTGAATTGAACTTTGGAATGGTAATCATATTTTTAATACTCTCCTCATTGATTGTCCCATAGCCGATTTCAAAGTTCCTTTCAGCAATGCCGGAATAGTTGCCCTTTAGTATAACTTTAACCAATGCATTTACACCAATTTGTTCATTGTTGTCGTAAATTACTGTATAGTCGATATCTTCTTTCAAAACAGTATTGTTTATCATTACAATTGGGTCTGGTGTAATGGCCCTGTTTGTGAAGATGTAAAAGTCATCCACTCCATTGATTGCAATATTACTGGAGTCTAATGATTTATGTGATATGATAAAGCTTGTTTTTGCTTCACAACTGTTGTAATTATCAGTGGAATCAACCCTTGCTTTTACAAAATAGGTACCTACTGTGGACGGTACCGTTGTCGTGTAAGTACCATCTTCCCGGTCACTGTAGTTATATTCGATTGTTCCATATTTTGCTGATGCTTTCGGTGCATTGGCTGCCTCACCAAATATCCAACCGTTCATAACAAGATTGCTAATAACGTTGTCTGTTGCCGGATGGATTGTAAAGGTAATTCTGTCTGTTACTACGTTATGATTTGGCGCAGACAATTGATAATAAACCGTATATGTTCCAGCTGAGGCAAATCTCGGTGCAGAAGTCAAATCATAGGTGCTTCCGTCCGTAGAATACCTAATGGTTAATGGCTGATTGTTTACGGTTGTTCCGGTTGGAACAGTTACCATCTGCTGGTTACCATTATAAGTTGTAGATTGGGTTTTATTGGTCTTATCAACAAGAGTGGTTTCAGCAATCGTCACTTTTCTGGTAATTACCCCCATATAGCTGTCCTTGAAGGTAATGGTCAGTATCTTTTCTCCAACATTAGTCATGTCGGTTGTCCATTCTTGCGTATAGTCAGTATCCTTAACCAGTATTTTTGATTCATCCTTGACTACCACCGTAGGATTTAAGGCATAGCCAGTGTAGACCAAGCTGTCAGGTAAGATGGTCACCTTTGCAATTGCTACACCGCCTGTTTCTGACATATTCTTTGCTTTTACGGCTAAGCTAAGTTCAGTAGTGGCCGGAACTTGATTATCATTATTTTCCACATAGTTTTCTCCCATTGGGTTATAAGAAATGGTAAATACATAGCTATTAACAACAAGACTATCAAGATAACTAGATTTAAAAGTTATTGTGTCATTGTCAATCGTGTAATCTGTGCCCATTGTAAGTATATCTGTTCCATTTTTAATTTCTTTCATTGTATTTCCGTTGAGGTTTACTTTAGCCGTAACATCTGTTGTTGCCGTTTTAGTAAATTCAATATCTGTAGTCTGGCTTGTGCTGTCAGTATAAACCACAACACCATTAGAATTAATAATTGTAAGATTACCAGCTGCATCCACTATTTTTGCATAGACTGTAAATTTTTCATTGGCTTCTACGGAGAAATTAGTACCTGTTGTCCATACACCACTATCGTTATAAATATCTCCTTCCTTCACTTTTTGATAGGAAATGCTTACTGGAGTACTTAGAAGATCTGTTCCAGTGATACTCACATCTACTCTATCTTTCAAAAACATACCAAAAGTAATGGAATTGAGAAATGTAATAAATTGATTGGTTTTTATTTTGATGGCACCTGTAGGTGCTACAGTATCCACATTGTAACTAAATGTCTTTGCCCCTGAAATTTCCTCTGTAGCATTCTCTTTCAGATAATAGGTTGCCATTTTATTAGCACCATCCGCCTTGTTTAGCGTAATTGTACTTGTCCATTCCCCCGTAGTACTTGCGCTGATTAGAAAGCCATTTGGAGCGGTGAGTTTAATCTCATCCACACCATTTTTATACCAGCCATTAGTGCCGTTTGGAACCGTTGATGTGGCATTGAATAGGGCAAAATAAAGATCTTTGCAATGCTTTTTAGCATCCGCAATTTCCATTTTTTGAGCATCGCTTGCATTAGTGGTATCAATGGCCATCAATGCCTCTTTCACAGCCAGAATAGCATCCTTATTGCTCATCTGAACATTGTCCTCATTTAGATCTTTAATTGATTCCAAAATACTGGCAATGGTTTTCATTGTAATGGTCAAAGTTGCATTGTTGCCTTCTAAATCAGTTGCCTTGATATTATAGATTATGTTCTGATTACCAAGCAATTTGCTTTCACTGGTATAAGGGTTGCCATTTACCGTGATGTTGGTGATATTACGATCAAAGGTCTTCAGCACGGTATCTACATAATAGGTACCACCACTTTTAACGGAGTCGAATACATCACCCATGGAAACCTCTATCGGAACAACACTTTTTCCGTTTGCACTTTGGACAAAGCTTTCAATTCTTCCCCCTTTATAATCGGAGAACTCCACGAAATAGCCAACTTTAGGCTCATATCCAATTCCGTTATAAGCACCCTCATAAATAATATCTCTTAAATCATTCCATGTACTAGGTGTATCACTACTTTCTCCCGTAAAATGAACCTGCATACAACATTCTGTTTTACCATTTAAAGTAAATCCGTTTGGCTCTCCTGTAACGACAAATCCGTTATAGGCACCATCAACCGGGTATTTATTATATGTTGAATAGAAGTAATAATAGTTTACTCCTGCTTCCGGACCACACGCCCATTTAAAGTAATTATCAAGTATACCACTCGGTGCAACATTATTATCATAAGTACCTGTATAACGCGTTCCTGCAGACCAAGCACCATTCATGCTAATATTATCCAATACTTTGTCCTCTTGAACTGATGTAATAGTTGCCAAATAGCCTTTTAACCCCATACACGTGTAGGTTTTTGCCTTATTATATGCTTCTGTCCATGTAAGATAATCATTAACATACATATAATAATGTCCATTAAATTCGGTAATATTAGCATGCTTTGGTAAATTGGTCGTATTTCCATCAACAGTTACACTTACGTTAGTAGTGGAACTGGTTTTCAATCCACCATAACGAAACTTAATCCCTCTTAAAAAGCTTTGTGCTTCTGCAAGGGTAATACCACTTTCAAATTGATATATAATGGTATTGGTTTCACCTGCTATGTTTTTCAACTCGTTGGTAACAGCAGGTGATGATGGCTTAGATAACACATTAGTATAGTTATCCAGTTTAATTGTAAGTGAATATATGGTTTCAATCGTATTAACTTTTGCATCGGAGAAAGAAAATTCAGATTTATTACCACTACTATAAACTGGAGTATTTAATGTAATGGTTGCACCCTCTTCTACACCACCATCTGTGGTAAGATGATAGGTCCCTAGAGCTGTCTCTCCACTAGTATCATTTTGTAGATATACTGTAATATCTGCTCCCGCCTTATAATCAAAAACAATGCCTCGTATAAATTCCTCTGCCTGAGAAATAGTAATCCCCTTTTCAAAATTATAGGAAAAGGTGATGGAATCGCCTTCCGTTGTCTCTGATTTGGAGGATGGTGCCAAAAAAGTAGAAACACCTTTTATTGTTGTTCCATTTGTTATGGTAATTTCTATGGAATTGACGTTTGTAAAATTGGTTATAGTCGCTGTTTTAAAGCTGTAACCTAATTTATCATTACTATAAAGCGGCTTATCAAATGTAACTACCCCCGTAGGTGGTGAAAGTGTTTTCGTAAATGCTATAATGCTCTCATCGGAAGCATTTCCGGCATTGTCTATGGCACGAATATGTAAATAATAGTTGCCACGTGCTAGCGTTGATACATCAATACTTGCATTTGTAACCTCCACAGTTTTATCTACACCTACTGCATTGGGGTTTTGATCAATGACATAAGAATAACCTTTTAGCCCGGTTTTAACTGTGGCTTCCGTTGTCTTTCTGGTGTCAGTTTTGGTTCCGTTTATATCATCTACCGTATATAATTTATAACTGTACTTACTACCAGCATCAACTGACTCATGGAAGGAAAGAGTGCTTCTTAATACTGTTACATCTCCACTCACTTTACTCGGAGCAGCCAAATCCTGTGACGAGTGATCATCAAATGTGGTTTGGTTGGTGGTCTGTGCTAAATAATATAGTGTATTCGTAAGAATTTTCTGCTCATCTTGGGTTGCTTCGCCATTACTATGACCAGTTTGTATCATCGCCATATTATTAAATGTTGTCAGATAGAAATTGTTTGTGCCGGTTTTGCCATAATAAGATGTCAGTTCAGGTTTTGTCGGATCCCAATTTGTATTGGTTCCATCATATGAAAACCATATATTACTGCTTGCAAATTCATGATAGCTGTGAGATTCAGGTACAGTCATCACCGTACCTACATCCCCCAGTGAGTATGGGTAATTCATAAGTAGCCCTTTTCTTGCTACTTTTACCTTTGTATTACCATACATCGGTATATAATCAGATGATGATGTTAAACGCTCATATGACAGTATATTCAAATATTTATAACCAAGATATGAAAAATTAGGGTGATTAAAGGAAGCTGTATCATGTCCAAGAAGTACTCCTCCATTTGATTTAATAAATTGTTCCAATACATCATATGCTGATAAATTGATATCTAAATTATTATTTGAGTCATATCCACCGAAATAGACCACATCGTATTTCCAGTTTCCAGGCCCTCCTAGATAATTTGATGGGTTAGCGTTAAAATCTGTAATATTAGCTTCATCCACAGTCATTGTATATTTTGATCCATCTACAGTAGTAGGACTACCCATACTTTCTGTCTCCATCCAGTTCTTAAGATTATTGCCTATATTAGGATATACATTAAGAACCTTAATCGAGTATTTTAGAGGGATTGTTTCATAGATGTCATTCTTCCCATCATTTTTCGTGATTGCAAATTTACTTCCTGCTGTACCCTCCCATGATAAAGCTACATAGTTTTTACCATCCGATGCCGGTGTAGCAATAAATTCACCTCCAGCCGCATAACTATCAAACATCCTATCAGGCAGTAAGGTCATAATTAATGCTACAGCCAAGAATATACTTAAAATTCGTTTTTTCATTTTCATAGTTCCTCCTTTATATTGCCAAATAAATTATGGTTTGAATTTACAGAGTCCTTTTGTGTCTTCTTCAATAACCTTAGATTCATATTTGGCATACGCACAATAATGGCAACGTTGTAAATTGATAGCATTCTCATCTCTTGGTAAAAAAAAATAGCAAGTGTCATTGGCACAAACCTGAATAGCTTTTAAACGCTGCTCTAATTTGTCGGTATGGTTCACTACAGTATCCAATTTATTCAATCAGCTTTCCTCCAGTCTTCACAAAAAATCTACATTAGTTTATTTAATTGTATCTTATTCATTTTTGTATTTGCATATTAGTGCACAAGCCGACGGTTATTTTGCACAAGATGACATATAAACTAAAAAGGTTATACATAAAATGATGGTAGTGTGACTACAAGCCACACTACCATCATTTTTGTTAATCTATTAAAATAAAAGAAGTCTCAAATAAATGCATAATTTATGTCTTTTTCTTACCATCCGCTTCAAACGCCCTTTTTATTATACCTCAATTTGAGCGATTTTACGGAAGCCAAACATGACCTCTATCTTTATAGATAGTATTATGTTGACAATAACCTATGATATCTATAATGGCAAACAGGCTATACCGATACGTCCAGTGAGAAAAGCACGTAGAATATCCATAAAGATACACCTTATATTCTTTTGTAGCCAAAGAACATTAGTCGTACCAATATTTAAATAAGTGGTAAAACAATTCTTGTAATAAACTCATTCTCTTCCTGTGAAAAGCTCACCATACCTCCATGACGCTTCACAATGGAGGAAACACTAAGAGACCCTATTCCTCCTTGCTCTTTTTTGGAAAGAGGCATTTTGTTCTCATCAAATACCGTTTTGTCATATACACTGTTCAGTAGTTTCATTTTCAACGTATAATTATCACATTCTGCAAAGAATCGGATATATCTATCATGAGACTTCCATTTTTCACAAGAATGAAATGCATTCTCTAGTATATTTGAAAGTATAGAACCTATTTCCGCATCTGAAATCGGAATGTTCTTTGGAATCTCTGCTTGTACACCATAGGAGATCCCTAAATTTCTTGCTTTTCGTGCGTATAACCGAAAAACAGCATTAGATGTTGCATTATCGCAATAAGCCTCCAATGCCGATTGAGATATATCCTTTACTTGACTTTCAAGATACTCCTCTGCTCCTTTCACATCACCAGAAGTCAGATATTCTAAAATAAGTAAATTATGATGTCGTAAATCATGTCGACTTTGTTTGGCAGCTTGCAGAAATTCGTCATATGAGGACAGTTCGGCCTCCAACAAGATGCGCTGAGCTTCTGATCTAATTTTTTCTTCCCGTAAGGTATATTCAGCCAAAATGACTTTAAATGAAACAAATATTCCGATATAAATAAATATTTCCATAATAATCAGAAGAATAATAGGAATATAGTTTTTAATAAGAGCTTGTTTAACATCTTTTGAAAGAAAATAATAAAGGAAATTGACGAGCAGTGATATTGTAAGCAAGGAATAGATATACCAATGTTCGACTATCTTATAGTAAAATGGTCGGATAAAATGCCAGAACAACACTTCGATGAAGCAAAAGATTATAAGTCGTAGAATACTATTACTCCAAGATGGATAAGGGAATAACCCACAGAGAAAATAACTTACGAATACAACTGAAAGATATATGTTAAGGATTGTATTGAAGCTAAAACACCATTGAGTAATAGAATCAAGAAATAACGGTTTTAATACTACAGCAATGCCAATTAGCATAATTAAATCCATGATTACTACTAAGTCATAATTCCTCTTTAAGTAGCCATAGCTATCTGCTGCTATATTAATACTTAGAAGGATTGCCATCACCGTAATATATATCCAGTTACTTTTAAACCTTGGCTTCGACATAATATATATGAAAACCACAAGCATTATATTTGTAACTACGCAGCGAAACAGATCAGGGAGTATAATATTCATGAGTCATTACCTCCGAAAGAATAAGTAAAATATTTATCTGTAAGCTCGCGATAGCTACGACGTGCGATAGGTATGCTTATATTACCATATAACTTCATGCAACTAGGTTCTATAGCATGGACGGCTTTCTGGTTGACAATAAACCCTTTGTATGGTGATAAGAATTGATGAGGTGACAACTTGTCCAACTCTTCCTGTAAAGATTTGAGACCTTCTCTTATAGATAGTACCTCTCGATCCTTAAGGTGTACCTGCTGCTCATGTTTATAGCTCTCTATGTACAAAATATCATCAATATTCACTGTTTTTACACCTCCACCCGTCAGCTTGTAGGACATCTTTTGTACCCTACTTTTCATAAAAGTTGCCACTGCCCTATCCATTGCATCGTTAATCTCGTTTTGTGTAAAAGGTTTAACAAGATAATGAACGGCCTTCAACGCAAATGCTACAACTGCAAAATCATCACTGGTAGTCAAAAAGATAATCTCTGTTTTATCTTTGCGTCTTCGAATTTCTTTTGCTACCTCAATACCGTTTATACCTGGCATAAAAATATCTAAAAGAAGTATATCATATCCCCCATTATGGGTCACTTTTTCCAATAACAAAAACGGATTATCAAAGCAGACCACTTTAATGGGAGAGACGGTCTGCGTTATTATATATTGCTCAATCGCTTTTCTCATCACGTCTAGCTGCTCATGGCAGTCATCACATATAGCAATATTAAGCACCCTAGATTCCCTTCTTTCTCTTAATAATTACAGTTATTATATAATTTATGGATTATATAGTCTATATAATTTTAAATTCGCTAAGTTTAGTCAAATAAAAAACAAGAACTTCCTTGTAGATTTCCTACTCGAAAGTTCTTATTTTTACGCTATTTAACAGCTTTTTTAGAGTACTCCGTAGTCACTAACAAACTATAATCAGCCTTCTTGTCTAACTGCCCAGCCTTATC
>JAEZPG010000125.1 GCA_023413555.1 Bacillota bacterium
TTGGTCACTTAGGAGCCATGACACTGACCGAGAAAGATTATACTCACAGGGATGTCAAAGAATTAATAAAAGCAATTAACATGATTTAAGGAGCCAATGTCATTTATATCTTACTTATATTTTCTAAAGAGGTAATTATCAAATGTCTATTTATCACAAAAAGAAAGGATGTCTCTTAGACAGATAAATCCATCTGAAAAACATCCTAAATAATTTCTAATATTTGTGTCTTTTAAGTTGCTTTCGTGTTATTTGTTTGTCGCTTATGTGTTACTTATCCAGTCAAGTCAAGCACATTTCGGAGCAACCCATAACTCTTGAAATCCAGTAACTAAGCCATTTTCCAAGTTTCTATAGCTCTTACCCATGCACCTCGATTCCGCTGTGCTCCATCTCGTTCACGGGCTTCGCCCTATGCCGTAAAACACGAAAAGCCCCACTCTTGTGCAAGCACAAGTGGGACTTTTCATATTTTCCGTCGCATGGCTCATTGCCAACGCGAATATTATCTCTTGGAGAACTGTGGTGCACGTCTCGCAGCTTTGAGACCATATTTCTTTCTTTCTTTCATACGTGGATCTCTTGTTAAGAATCCTGCTTTCTTAAGGGCTGGACGATAGTCACCGTCTGCCTGTAATAAAGCTCTAGAAATACCATGTCTGATTGCACCAGCTTGACCAGTGAATCCACCACCATGCACGTTAACTAATACATCAAACTTGTCTGCTGTCTCTGTAAGAGCAAGTGGTTGTTTTACGATTAATTTTAAAGTATCAAGACCGAAATATTCTTCCATGTCTCTTTTATTTATAATAATCTTACCTGTTCCAGGTACTAAATATACACGAGCAATACTGCTTTTTCTTCTACCAGTTCCGTAAAATTTTGCTTTAGCCACTGTTATTTCCTCCTTCCGATTACCCTAATTAATATTTGATTTCTAATACTTCTGGCTTCTGAGCTTGGTTCTTGTGCTCTGGTCCAGCGTATACGTTTAATTTCTTAATCATCTGTCTTCCTAAAGGTCCCTTTGGAAGCATGCCCTTAACAGCAAGATAAATAACATCTTCAGGCTTAGTAGCTAACATCTCTTTTAATGTAGTTTCTTTCATTCCACCTACATAATCAGAATGTTTATAGTAAATCTTCTGGTCTAATTTCTTACCAGTAACTTTAATCTTATCAGCATTAACAACGATTACATAATCTCCACAGTCTTCGTGTGGTGTATAGATTGGTTTGTTCTTACCTCTTAAAACTTTAGCAATCTCAGAAGAAAGACGACCTAATGTATGCTCAGTAGCATCTACTACATACCATTTTCTTTCAATTGTTGATGGACTAGCCATAAAACTCTTCATGGTGTTACCTCCTTAAAAATTATACATCATATATCGTTTATTCATTGTAGTTATCTATGTTAAAATACTTTTTACCGGGGCTTTGGCTTAAGTATTTTTACGCACCTTAATTAACTTGTCACAGTTATCTATTATATTACATAATTCAAAGGTTGTCAACGTCTTTAGTGGGCTGTTTTATGGTTTTTGTAATTTTTCTACTGTCCAAAAAAATATATTGATTTCTATGTGATATTACTTTATTATTATGTTAAGTGGTAATTATTAAATCGATATCTAGTATTCAAAACTACATAATTCTACATAATAAGGAGACAACTACATGAGGCCATTTATTATTTCAGTTGACACCACTTCCGATTTACCGGAAGAGTATCTGGAAGAGCATGGTATTCCCGTGCACCCATTACACTATATTATTGATGAAATGGAATATGGAAAAGAACTTGGAGAGCTAACTCCCCATGATTTTTACCAAACCATGAGAGACGGTAAGATGCCTATGACCAATGCCACCAACATTGACTATGATATTCAACTGATGGAAGAAGCAGTAAAGCAAGGCTATGATATTATTCATTTACCATTCTCCTCGGCCATGAGTGCAAGTTACAGTAATGCTACCTTGGCCGCTACCCAGGTGATGGAAGGTTATCCTGAGGCAAGAATAGTGGTAATTGATACACTGACAGCAACCGCTGGTCTTGGGATATTGGTTCGAAAGGCAGTAGAGATGAAAGAAGCTGGAGCGACCTTTGAGGAAATCGTGTTTTGGATTAAGAAAACTGCTCCTCATGTAGTTTGCCATTTTACACTACCTGATTTATTTCATATGTGGAGAGGGGGAAGACTTAAGAAATCCTCTGCCATATTAGGAACTGCACTTAAATTGCACCCTGTTCTTCATGTGAATGACAAGGGGGGGCTAGAAGCTATCAAGAAAGTGAGAGGGCGAAAGGCTGCTATTAATGCCTTAGCAGATGGTATTAAGCCACTATATGAGGCAGGTACTCTACCTGATTGTATTGCTATTACCCATGGCGATAGCCTGGAGGACGCTAAGCTAGTTGGCAAACGTTTGGAGGATAAGTACGGTGTAAGCAATATTTACTATTCCTATCTTAGTCCTACCCTTGGTGCCCATTCGGGCCCTAGTACGCTAGCCATTGGCTATATTGGAACCACAAGATAGAACAGGAAAGGGGCTGTAGCCAATCACTACAGCCCTTTCCTTTCATTTTCTATGAATTACAAAGCTAATTATACATCCACTTAATCTCTTCTTCTATTGCTTGAATAAAATTCTTCTGACTACATTCACTAGGTAAATGTCTACCTTCTGTTACAATCTCATATACATACTGCTCTGGGGCAGGAAGAACACTCTTCATTTTTCTAAAATAAAAGCCTTCTCCCTCCTCCCACATAATATATAAAATCTTTTTGTACTGAAGATAGTCTTTTAAAGATCGTATGCCATATGCCTTTTTTAATTTTCCTTCCAACTTAGTAGGGTTAGCCAGTTTTTTATGGCAATTACTCCATGCTTGGTTAAGAAGATCCGGCAAAGTATCTGATAGGTGACCACGAGGAATCTCATAATAACAATCCATCATTTCTACATTGGGATACAGATAACTAGTAGTACTGCAAGGTATTAAGGTGAGATTTCCTAACTTATCATATAACGCAATGATATATCCTCTTCGTTTCCATAATTCCTGGCATTTATTCACCTTACTTAACTGAAAGCCTTTGACAAGAGCCGTTAAGACACCAAAGATACTAATTATGACAACAATCCACCAAAAATTAGTCTTAGGAGAATTAAGTTCCAGATATACCTTTCCATTACATTCTACTCCATAAACCGTAATACTTTTATTATTTTTAGGGGCCGATTTTTTTACCCAAACCTCTACTTTATCATTAAGTAACGTATCATAAAAGAAATCGGAGGCGTCAAATTCCAACCTACGTTCCGGAGCAACCGAATAAATAAGGCCTTCTTCCCCTTGCATATTGTAACCTGTTGCCGTCTCAGAATCATATTCAAAATCCTTTATTTTAAACGAAATCTTCTTATACGGACTGGCTGTACTAATCACTAAGAAGACAGATACTCCTAGCAAAATACCAAACATTATAGTCAATCCCACTATTTTATGCACTAATTTTTTCTTAATTGTCATAGTATTCCCCCTGATTATTCTCCAATGAATGACTTTAGTGCTCCCCTAAACTTCTATCTATTGAACTTCATACTTAATCTGAAGTAAGGTCAATCCACAGGCTGGAGCGGTGGGACCTGCTGCCTCCCTGTCCTTTGCCAGTAGAATTCCTTCCATTTCCTCTGGTTTTCGATTGCCTAATCCTACTTGAAGTAGAGTGCCAGCAATGATCCTTACCATATTATATAAAAAACCATTTCCCCGAATGGTAATCATGATTTCCTCATTTTCTTTTGTAACCTGAAGGGAATAAATCGTCCGAACAGTTTCTTTTGCCTGGGTATGAATAGAGCAAAAGCTCTTAAAATCATGCTCTCCTACCAGATAATCTGCTGCCTCTTGCATCTTCTCCACATCTAAATTACAATAGGTGAAATGCGCATATAAGCGTTTTAAAGGATTGGGAAACGCAGCATTTACAATACGATACTGATAGGTCTTATTACAATTCACCTTGCGAGGATGAAAATCTAAGGGCACTTCACAGGAACTCTGAACACGAATATCCTCTGGAAGCCTCTGATTCAAGGCGTAGGAAAACTTTTCCCCAGGTATTTTAGAGTCTGTATCAAAGACTGCCACATTGCCCATGGCATGAACACCAGAGTCTGTACGACTAGCCCCAATGACAGTTATCGTCTCATGAAGAAGACTAGTGAGGGCTTCATTTAGCACACCCTCCACCGTAATGGCATTAGGCTGCGCCTGCCATCCACAGTAAGCTGTACCATCATAAGCAACAATTAACTTTACACGCTTCATCTTCTCTACCTCCTAAAACCATGGTATGAAAATATTCAGCACAATCAAAACTGCTATATAAGATACAAGACATAGATAAGCAACAGCATCTCTCTTCTTATATTGCAAAGGTTTCATCTTCGTTCGATGATTGCCTCCATTATAGCATCTTGCCTCCATGGCCATTGCTAGGTCGGTGGCACGACGAAAAGCGGAGATAAACAGTGGTACCAAAAGCGGTATCAAGGATTTGGCTTTCCTAATCAGACCACCAGACTCAAAGTCTGCTCCTCTTGCCATCTGGGCTTTCATAATCTTATCCGTTTCCTCCATTAAAATTGGAATAAAACGTAAAGCAATGGACATCATCATGGCGATTTCATGAATTGGAATCTTTATCTTTTTCAGTGGAGACAAGCCTGTCTCTAGACCATCTGTCAAGCTATTTGGTGTGGTGGTAAAGGTCATAAGGGAGCTACCAATAATCAATAGCAGAATTCTTGTGGCCATAAATGTTGCCAGCAATACACCTTCTAAAGTGATAGTAAAAATCCAGAACTTCACTAACACCGTATCCCCTGAGGTCATAAATACATTAAAAAGTACAGTAAACAACACTAGGAAAACTACTGCTTTCAAGCCCTTGATAATATGTCGAAACGGCACCTTTGACAGCGTTATTATCGTTGATAAGAATGCCACAACTACTACGTAACCTGCAAAGGAATCAAACAGAAATAGGGATGCAATATATAATATTGTGCCTAGTAGCTTTACCCTAGGGTCCAAGCGGTGAATCACCGATTCCACCGGGTAATATTGTCCAAATGTAATATCTCTAATCATAGTTACTCCATATCTTTCTATATACTACAGTCTTCCTGTGGACTTGGCCCATGAAAGAATATCCCGTTTAGCTTCCTCTACCGTGGTAGCCTTAGGATCCACTGGAATACCACTTTCTTTTAACACGTGCATAATATAGGTAACCTGAGGGGCTGCCAATCCCATTTGCTCCAATTCGACATATCTGGCAAACACATCTACTGGTTTACCATCCATGGCTACAGCACCTTTGTTCATCACAATAATACGTTCTACATACTGAGCAACATCCTCCATACTATGAGATACCAGAATAACAGTAATTCTCCACTCCCTGTGAAGCTTGCTGATTTGACCTAAAATCTCATCTCTTCCCATAGGATCAAGACCTGCGGTAGGCTCATCCAGAATCAACACCTCAGGATGCATGGCAAGTACACCGGCTATAGCCACTCTTCTCTTCTGACCACCGGATAATTCAAACGGGGACACTTGATATAAGTCTGGTCCAATCCCTACTTGCTCAAGCGCTTCCCTCGCTCTAGATAAAACTTCATTTTCAGGTAAACCAAGGTTGATGGGTCCAAACATAACATCCTTCATAACGGTTGTCTCAAACAACTGATGCTCCGGATATTGAAACACCAGTCCTACCTTACTTCGTAATTCCCTCATGGAATATTGTTCATCATATATATTCTGCCCATTCACCGTAATCGTCCCAGACGTCGCTTTCATTAATCCATTAAAATGTTGAATTAAAGTGGATTTACCAGAACCGGTATGTCCTATTAGACCAATAAACTGCCCATCCTCTATCTTAAGATTAATATCTGACAACGCCTTTTTCTCGTAGGCAGTGCCAAGACTATACACATAATTTACATGTTCTAATTTGATTGACATCGGTATTACCCTTTCTTAACACTACAGTTTCTTCAATTCCTTTACCAGTTCTTCTTTGGATAACACAGCATCTGGTAAAGGAAGACCTTCCTTCTTCAACTCATATGCCAGTTCTGTCACCTGAGGCACATCCAAGCGATACTTCTTTAAGGTCTCCACCTGGGAAAAGATCTCCTTTGGTGTTCCTTCCATTACCACTTTTCCGTGGTCCATAACAAAAATCTGGTCTGCATCTATGACCTCATCCATGTAGTGGGTAATCAAAATAATGGTAACCTTCTCCTGTTTATTGAGCTTCTTCACTGTCTTTAGCACTTCCTTACGTCCGTTAGGATCTAACATAGCAGTCGGCTCGTCTAGAACTATGCATCGAGGTTTCATAGCCATAATACCTGCTATGGCAACCCTTTGCTTCTGACCGCCGGATAACTTATTAGGTGAGTGGTTTTTGTATTCATACATGCCAACGGATTTAAGTGCTTCCTCTACTCTTACCCAAATCTCCTCTGTGGGAATACCAAGATTCTCAGGACCAAAGCCTACATCTTCTTCCACAACGGTAGCGATAATCTGATTATCCGGATTCTGAAATACCATTCCGGCTGTTTGTCTGATGTCCCAGAGATGCTTTTCTTCTGTGGTGTCCATGCCATCTACCCATACGGTTCCCTCGGTAGGAAGCAGAATGGAGTTCAAGTGCTTGGCAAAAGTGGATTTACCAGATCCATTATGGCCCAAGATAGCAATAAATGAGCCCTCTTCCACTTTCAAAGACACATCATCCACTGCCTTTGTGACAGATTCCACCTTTCCTTCTTCATCACGTCGTACATATTCATGTACCAAATTTTCTGATTTAATTATATTCATATGACTACTGTTCTCTCTTTCTCTAGTCACGTTTCCTATACTAAGAATTGGTTTCTATTACGTATATCATTCCTAACTTGCCTCAACCATATGCTATATTTTACGTTATCTTCCTTGTAAATGCAAGGACAACCAAGCGATGGTTTACTAAAAATCAGCCTTTTTTCTTTTTCCTTTCCATCCATTCATCTGGAATCAATAGTTCTAAAAACGAATCTTCTTCTAGTACAATCGACAGCACAGCTCCAATGATATAAACAAAAATCACAACATAAGAAACCATCACTAATCTCTCTGGTGTCCAGGTTCCTTTCATATACAAAATACTAACCATAGAGCTAAAAAAAATCCCCATAAAAAACAAGGTAATATATAGAATACCTGTAAAATAGACTGGATAGGCTATTTCTAGGTAATAGGATAATACAGACATGCTAATAGTAAACACTAAGGCAAAAAATATGCCTAGATTTTTATGTCCATTTTCAATGATGATTATCTTTACCAGTACATAAAGCAGCTCTATGATTAACAACAATAGGATAACCGGAGCAATCGCTAATTGTCCTTCTCCCTGGGTAAAAGTAAGTCCAATATTTAAATACTGATAGATTGCTGCTATTGCACTTCCTATTGCAACCGATACTGTAAAAAAACCCAATGTCTTATGTATAAAATAGATAGTAATTGACGATATAATAAATACTGTTGCAATAATAAGATTATTTTTCTCCCCTAAATCTAAGCCTATAAATAGTAATGCAAATAGAACATTTAGCAAGAGCGCCTGCTGGTACCTATTAAATATATAATCGCCCTTTTCCTGATATGTCATATAATCCTCCCCTTTCTATCTAATCATGTGGCATACAGCCTGCCTGTATAACCACATTCTAACTTAAGTTGTAAAAATGGTCTATACAACACCGGATATTCTAAGGAGGTTTTAAGATTAAAGTATTCTATATTAATGAGGTGATTTTCTTAGCATTTTGTTATAATAGAGTACAAGAACGGTAATACACATCCAAATTAAGGAGTGAGGTAAAACATGAAGCATAGTATATTAATCGTAGATGATGAGAAAGAAATTGCGGACTTAATTGAAGTTTACCTTAATTATGACGGATATCAGGTCTATAAATTCTATAGTGGAAAGGAAGCTCTACAATGTATAGAGACCACGAAACTTGATCTGGCAATCTTAGATGTAATGCTTCCTGATATCAATGGATTCCATATCTGTCAAAAGATTCGTAAAAAATACTTTTTCCCTATTATTATGCTAACAGCGAAAACTGAAGATATGGATAAGATTATGGGGCTTACCATGGGCGCTGATGATTACATAACAAAACCATTTAACCCATTGGAGGTTGTGGCAAGAGTTAAGACACAACTACGACGATACAGGGAATATAACGGCATTAACAGAGACGATACAGTACCTACTGTAGAGTATGATATCAAGGGTTTGGTCATCAACAAAATGACCCATAAATGTAGCCTTTTTGGCAAAGAGGTCATACTGACTCCAATTGAATTTTCTATTCTTTGGTATCTGTGTGATCATAGTAGTAAGGTGGTTTCTTCAGAAGAGCTATTTGAAGCTGTATGGGGGGAGAAATTCCTAGATAATAACAATACTGTAATGGCTCATATTGGAAGACTGCGAGAGAAACTTCATGAGCCTGCCAAAAAACCTAAATTTATTAAAACTGTATGGGGGGTAGGCTATACTATTGAACAATAAAATGCTAAAAAGTAATGTTGATTATCGACAGTTACGGAAAAATTTATTTTTGCGCATTACGGCTATGATTATAGGTGCCATTGCCTTAATCTTTCTTATCTATAACTTTGTGCTTCGAGGTCGTTTTGCTAATTGGGTGGTAACAATCCTCCAGAATACATTGTCCATGGATTATGACCAGGCCCAAATGTTTTATACCCGAAAAATCCGTAATTATATGGATATATTAATTGTAATCTCTGTATTTATTTTATTTTTTATAATATTTCGTATTTATCTGAATTGGTTTACAAAATATTTTGTTGAAATCAATACTGGTATTGATGCTCTTCTTAAAGATGATGACGAGGATGTGCACTTGCCTTCTGAATTGGCTGCAACAGAAAAGAAAATTAATACCATTAAACACATTCTTCACAAAAGAAAAATTGACACTCAACTAGCTGAGCAGAGAAAGAATGACCTAGTTGTTTATCTTGCCCATGATTTAAAGACTCCTCTAACCTCTGTGATTGGGTATTTGACCTTATTACGTGATGAGGGACAAATATCAGATGAGCTAAGAGAAAAGTATCTAACCATCTCCCTAGATAAGGCGGAACGTCTTGAAGATCTAATCAACGAATTCTTCGAAATAACACGATTTAATCTATCAAATATCACACTTCAGTATAGTAAAGTAAACATAACTCGCCTCCTTGAACAACTTGTCTTCGAATTTAAGCCAATGCTACTGGATAAAAACTTAGGTTGTAATATAGACGTCCCACCTAACCTTATATTAAAATGTGATGTAAATAAAATGCAGCGAGTTTTCGATAATCTTCTTCGAAATGCAGTATTTTACAGCTTCGCTGACACATGTATCGACATTGTCGTAACACAAGATAATTTAGAGACGAGGATTCGTGTTACAAACCATGGGGATACAATCTCAAGTGAAATGCTGGAGCGAGTATTTGAACAATTCTATCGTCTTGATACTTCTCGTGGTACGAATACTGGAGGGTCTGGTCTTGGACTTGCTATTGCAAAAGAAATTGTTGAATTACATCACGGAACCATAACAGCCGAAAGTTCTAATGAACTTATTACATTTACAGTGTCTCTTCCAACTTAGTAGAAAAATCGTAAGAATTTCTATAGAAAAAAAGAGTAAATTTATGAGGATATGCAAAGGAATGGCATTCTTATTCTTGATACAATATTGGTATCAAGTTAAGAATGCTATTATTTGCTAACAATGAACAGGAGTAAGTGAAATGCTCAAATATGCTTCTAGCCCTCATAAAGTGAAAAAATCCAATAAAAGATTTTTATATCTATTCATACTTCTTCTAAGTCTAACCACATTAACCTTTGCTATTCTCTATAGTCAGAGTAAAAACGATAGCTATCATCCTACACCTCTTATTGAGAATTCTGTTCCTGATAAAAAAATTCCTGATAAAGAAAATCCTGATAAAAAGACTGAACCTAGTCCTTCTGACGAATTGTTGGAAGCTGTTAAGCACGACAGTTGGTCTTTGGTATTAGTCAATAAATGGAATCCAATCAAAGCTAACAATCCAATTGAATTATTGGATTTGTCAAATGGAATAAGTATTGACAAGCGAATCTATCCCTATTTACAAAAGATGTTTGATGCAGCACGAAATGATGGTGTCTATCCCGTTGTAGTCTCTGGTTACCGTTCACAACAGTATCAAGAAACACTCTTTAATACAGAAATTGCTAATAATCAAGCGAAAGGGCTATCTTATGAAGACGCCAAAAAGGAGGCAGAATATTGGGTTGCTGTCCCCGGTACCAGTGAACATCAGCTTGGGCTTGCAGTTGATATCAACTCAGACAATGTCAATTCTACAAATAATGATGTCTACCGATGGCTTGAAAAGAATGCACATCGATATGGCTTCATTTATCGTTATCCAGAAGGGAAAATGGATTTGACTGGAATTGCAAATGAACCTTGGCATTATCGTTTTGTAGGTGAGAAAATAGCAGCTGAAATGTATAAGAAGAACATATGTCTCGAGGAATATCTAAATATAGTTAATTAACGTTTTCTTATTCAACTTATTAGCATTATTCTAATATATTACTATATATTACAATCATCCTATTGATTTACCTTCTATAATATTGTAGTATAACTCATATATATACATTAAATGAGCTCTGCTACTGCTATGTAATGTATATAACAGAGAATCCGATTACAATAGATAGGAGGAACTATTATGTATGAGATGAAAGATGAATTTCTTACAGGAATACAGTTCATTGATGAGGAGCACACCAAACTATTTGAAATAACCAATCGTTTGTATGAGATTTCACGTGATGAGTTTATTCCAGATAAATACGACTACATTGTAGATGTCATTAAGGAGCTGACGGAATACACAAAATATCACTTTAACCATGAGGAAGAATTTATGAAGAGTATCAATTACAGAAGAATTCTCTCTCAGATGGTGTATCACAAAGAATTCGTGGATCGTTTAGAGTCTATAAACCTTGATTCAGTTGATATTGCGCAAGAGAAAACTATGACAGAACTACTTAGTTTTCTTTACGATTGGTTAGTTCATCATATCTGTAATACTGATAAACTAATTGCCAAAGATCTTGAAGAAAGAGGTCTTAATTAATCATCTTATAATTACATAACCTAGCAAAAGCTACAGGTGATTCAAATAGAATCATTCTGTAGCTTTTTTATATACTCTTAAGCATCTACTCAGACTTCTTCAACAAATTCAATCCCTTCAATTCTGGAAATATTAGCAACCACATCTAGTCTCACTAGCTTCTTATGAAGTCGTAATGTCATGATTGCCGCTATAGAGGATGAATTATGTTGAGACGGTTTTATTATTTCCACTCCTTCAATTTGAATCGCGTTTGATTTAATTATTTCAATAATTGTATTAACAGATGCATCTTTACTATACTCAATGTATATATCCATATTTCTAGCCTTTGAAAGCATGTAATTATCAAATCTATGTAACGCAATTGTAGCAAATGCTATTAGAACACATGAAATAATCGCTGCTTTATAAAATCCAATTCCAATGGCCAAGCCCATACAAGCGGTGGCCCATAATCCTGCTGCAGTGGTCAGTCCCTTTACTTGATGGCGTCCCGTAACTATAATTGTTCCTGCTCCCAAAAAGCCTATCCCTGAGATTACTTGGGCGCCAATTCTTACTGGGTCCCCAACCCCATATTCCTGATATACATATTGATTCGTTAGAACAGCTAACGCAGACCCAAGACATACAAGGATGTGAGTACGAAATCCTGCTGGCCTTCCAGCCCTGCCTCTTTCTAAACCAATGATTCCACCACAGATCACTGCCAAGAGAAGTCTTACCACTATCGACAAATCATTTACTGATTGTACATCAACGTTTATCTCCATTATTCTATCCCTCCCAAGAATAAACTCTATTTAATATGTTTATCAATACCTATAAG
>JAEZPG010000001.1 GCA_023413555.1 Bacillota bacterium
CACATGCCAGTTTTCATTTTTTTGTATTAACTATAGAGGGGAGATGTGTCGTTATTTGCATTATATGATAAACACTTGTCGGTTATTACATATACATGTAAATAAATTAAATATTTGAAAATTATAGCAATATATAGTATAATTTAACAACTAAATAAATTGGAGGTTTATATGAAGAAACGCTTCGTATTATTATGGACTGCCCTATTGGTTTGTATAATGTGTGTCCCTACTTTTGCCAGTACTTTGACAAACAACGGAAAACCAGTATCTACCATCATGCCTACATATGAATATAAGGATTACGATTTCTCTTATAATCAGGCGGATTATCGTGGGGTAGAGGAAGATGGATATAGCATTTATGGTCGTGTTATTCCGATCAAAGTATCTAGTGAGGGAATGCTCTATGTTGATGGCTACATAATGGACACAGATAAAGCAGAGGTACTTGAAGGAGAACTTTACTTGGATGCTGCTTGTACGAAAGAGTACACAAAAGATTATCTTTTATTCTTTATGGATGACACGAATGATTGGATGTCATCCGACGGAGTCTATGTTACACCAGGGACCTATTACTTAAGGCTATGTACCTATTTAAAAAAGACAACTGAGCCGCTGAATTTCGAAAACAAAGGGACCATTATGTTTAGATTTGCCAGTAGTAATGACCGCACATTAGCTCCAGATACTGCCACAGAGATTTTAAAATCTGCGCGCGGTACATATATAAAGGTAGTTGTGCCAAAGGATGGAGATATTAATTTTGCTGGCACAGGCTCTATTCTTTTAGGAACAAAGTCTATTAATGTGAAATTGTGTAATAGTAAAAAAGTGCCTATAAAAAATGGAGCTGGTACACTGAATGCTTCCAATATATATATCAACACGTTCCAAGTAAAGAAGGGTACTTACTATATATGGTGTAATGCTTCCAGTGAGACTTTTGTGGTAGGCTATTCTTTTACACCAAGTGAGACTTTAAAATCTGTGGGTAGCTATGGGTTCTTTCCAGTGAATAAAAACTTATATTATTATGTTAAGGTAAAGCCGAATAATACTGGTTCAATCACCATAAGTACGGAAGGAAAGCTTAAAGGATTAGTAGCACTATGCAATAGTAAGAAAAAAGTATTGACAAAGGAATGCACGTTGAAGGATGGTTCCAAAAATGATAGTAAAGTGACCTTTGCTGTTAAGAAGAATGTAACGTATTACCTTAGATTGCGTAGTGACCAAAAAATGTTTGGTATTAATTATTCTCTAAATGTATTAAAAGAGAAGAGTGGTGCTAATCTATCAAAAGCTGTATCCATTAAAAAGAACAAATATGCAAAGGGATTAATCATATCAGGAGAGAGCCAGAAAGATTATTATAAGATTAATCTGACAAAAACCCAGAAAGTAAATTTAAAAATAACTGGAAATGTGTCTTCTGGTGGAATTGTGGTAAATGTGTATAGTGACAAAAAGCTAAAGAAAAAGATTGGTTCCGCCATTATTAGTAAATCTGCCAAGTCTATTAGCCTTAAATTTAAAAAGGGCATCACTCAAAATAAGTTAAAAAAAGGAACTTATTATATAGTAGTACAAAATAAGGACAAACCAAGCACAGGTAATTATACGATTAAATGGTCGTAATAATAGAGATATAGATGGAAAAGAGGCTAAAGCCCTAAAATGCTCCCTTTAAGGTAGTCCAGTGAAGTAATACAATCACTTGATACTTAGGAGGGAGCATTTTTTTAGATAGGAAGTATACTTAAAAAGAGGGGGTTTGTCTTATTATCATTTTTACAGAAGCAATTTCTCCGTCAGCTACACTTCCAACTACATTGTTGAGTGTACCGGTAATAGACTTAGATTGCCCCTTATCGTAAAATACTTCTTTTACATAGTCTTTCGTTTGCTCGATAAGTTGTCCATTCTTGTCATAAAACTCAAAATAGTAATAAAAGCGACTGGCTTCTGTACCTGAATACTGTGTGTGAAAGAAATAGTGAATATTATATTGAAAAGCATGGTTTCCAGAGTAAGACAACTTAAAGGATTCCTCTGTGAAGGAAAGGTCAGTAAAGCTGTTACTTACTTCGGTAACCAGACTATCGGTTAAAGTGCTATTAGCCAAATTGGCCGGTAGGATTCCATCTACATAGGTCACTTTTGTATAGGAGACCTGAGAGGTCCATTTTTCACTAGAACCATTAAAAGAGTGGTTGAATGCATAAGTTTTATCTTTCATAGGAGTATCGATGGGATAGTAGAAGGATTTAATGATCTGGTTGGATTTATTATAAAAATTATAAGCAATATAGAGGGAGTCCAACTTTTTGGCACTACGATAGGTTACCGTTCCTTTTATATTGATCCATGGTAAAGAGCCAGTGCCCCTATAGACCTGAACACTATTTATAGAGGTATGATTTATGGTCTTGTAATCACAGGAAGCAGGAAGAACAGTGCCAGTTACCTGAACCTTTATGTCTTTTTTTAAGCCATTCGTATCCTTAAGAGTAATGAGTTCACTACCCACAGAATCTCCCGTAAAGGTTACTGTTAATTGGTCACCCGCAGCATAGTTTTGTGGAGTTAATTTTTTGGTAATGTAATCCTCTTTTGAAGTAATGGAGAATCCATCACCTACTATGAGTGAATATTTGATAGCCTTTCCTAATCCAACTGTAATGGTGGAAGGCCAGTTTACAATGGTTGGTGTCCTTACATTCACTTTACAAGAGAAGGTTTTGTCACTGATTTTGGCCCAAATTGTGGTTTTGCCACTACTGATGGTAGTAATCTTGCCATTACTGTTGACGGTGGCTACCGAAGGATCGGAAGAGGACCATTTCACGGCCCTTTTTGTGCTTAATTTCAAGGAGAAGTTAAGGTTACAATTCCATGTTAAGGAGGTCTTGTTTAACTTAGGAGATTCAATTTGGACAGAAACATGGAATTTCTTTGAACCTGCTGTAACTATAATCTCCGTTGTCCCTGTTTTTTTGGCGGTAATCTTACCGGTATTCTTGTCTACCGTAGCTATGGAAGTATTGTTGGATTTATAGGTAGGCTTTTTTATAGAACCAGTTATCTTCAATAGAAAGGTTTTTCCCTTTGTCATAATGACATGGGTAGTGTTTATCTTACAATTATGAACTGTCACTTTGCAGACATATTTCTTTTGTCCTATTTTTGCTGTTATATAGGCTGATCCGGCATTTTTCGCTGTGACGATACCGCCTCTTACCGTGGCCACTTTGGCTTTGGAGGTATACCAAGTGGCCCTTTGTTTCGTTCCGGTAATTTTAAGAGTGTATTTGTCACCTTTTTGTAGGTTCACCTTTTTGGTAGTAAGTTTTACAGCTCCCTGCGCACCTTGTAGTGGTAACGCAGTAAGTATTGTAACAATGGATAGAATCCCAAGTATCAGATAACAACCATGTTTTATTTTTGATCTCAAAGTGAATCCCCCTTGCTGTAATTGATAAAAATGCTTGTGTAACTTAGTTCTATTAACTACTTCGACATCTAGCTACTAAAAGATAAGAAATATAGAGAAAATAACAAAACTCCCCTTAGATAATTAGTGCTTTTCACTCCTACATAAAAATGATATAATAATAAATAGTCCGTTATGATGTACGTGTATTACCAAACAGAATACAGGAGATGTAAGGATGAAACCAAAAGCAAAATTAACAGGTTCCCTGAAGGCGTATTTAAGGTGGCCAGTTTATTTATCAATCATTATAGTAGGTATGACAATCAGTATCTTTATGGTGAATTCAGATGCTGGTCTTATTATGTCTATTTATGCTGGTCTATACCTAATTCTGGCATTAGCAATCTATTTTAGTAAAAGGTCAACCATTTTACGAGAAGTCGTGCAATACTCCGCTAATTATAACAGTGTTCAGAATAAACTATTAAAGCAGTTGGTTGTACCTTATGGTGTTTTAGACCAAGAGGGTCATTTGCTATGGGCCAATGACGAATTCATTGACATTATTCAGGATGAGAAAGCGGCAAGAAAGAGTATCACCAATATATTTCCAGATATTTATCGCAATATGTTTCCGACCACAGAGATGGATGTGGAAAAACATGTTGTCTTAGATGGCAAAGACTATAAGGCTATTATTAGAAGTGTAGAAACAGGAGTATTTGATAGCTCAGATATGAATATTGAACAAAGCTATACTACTGGAATGGGAAATGATTCACTTTTTACCATTTATCTGATAGATGAGACATTAATAAAGACCTATATTAAGGAAAATCAAGAGCAGAGACTGGTTGTTGGTCTACTTTATATTGATAATTATGAAGAAGCTCTTGAGAGTATCGATGAGGTTAGACGATCCTTGTTAATTGCTCTGGTTGATAGGAAGATAAACAAGCATATGCAAAGCATAGATGCCATAATTAAAAAGCTGGAGAAGGATAAATACATTGTGATATTTAAACAAAAATATCTTCCTCAACTACAGAACAGTAGGTTCTCTCTATTAGATGAGGTAAGAGGAGTCAATATTGGTAATGATATGGCAGTTACCTTAAGTATGGGACTTGGAGTAAATGCAGATACTTATGTGAAGGGCTATGAAAATGCTCGTGCAGCCATTGACCTGGCTTTGGGGCGTGGTGGCGACCAGGTAGTAGTCAAAGAGGGAGATAAGATTCAGTATTATGGCGGCAAGAGCATGCAGGTTGAGAAGAATACCCGTGTTAAGGCTAGAGTAAAGGCTCATGCTCTTAGAGAGTTGATTGAAGGCAAGGATAACGTGGTAATTATGGGACATACCATAGGGGATGTGGATTCCTTTGGCGCAGCGATTGGTATCTATCGTGTGGCAAAGACCTTGAATAAACGTGCCTATATTGTTATTAATGAGATTACCAAAAGTGTTCGTCCAATTATCTCAAGATTTATAAACAATCCGGAATACGAAGAGGATATGTTTTTAAATAGTAGCAGAGCCTTAGAGGTTACTAATGAGAATACTCTTCTTGTGGTAGTAGATGTAAATCGACCAACCTATACAGAGTGTCCGGATTTGCTAAATATGACCAGAACTATAGTTGTACTCGACCATCACCGTCAGACTGGTGAAGGAGTGCAGAATGCAGTGTTGTCCTATATTGAGCCATATGCTTCCTCTACCTGTGAAATGGTAGCGGAGATTTTACAATATACTGATGATAACTTAAAAGTCAAACCTATAGAGGCAGATGCCATGTATTCCGGTATGGTCATTGATACCAACAACTTTTTAGTAAAGACCGGAGTAAGGACTTTTGAAGCAGCTGCATTTTTAAGAAGAAGTGGGGCGGATGTAACGAGAGTCCGCAAATCCCTCCGTTCCGATATGGTAGATTACATTAAGAAGGCGGAAGCTTTAAGTGGAGCAGAGGTATTCCTAAATCAGTATGCCATTGCAGTCAGTGCCAGTGAAGGGGTAGATAGTCCTACTGTGTTAGGAGCTCAGGTAGCCAATGAGCTACTTAATATTGTTGGTATGAAAGCTAGCTTTGTGTTAACTCATTTCAATAATAAGATTTATATCAGTGCTCGCTCCATTGATGATTTGAATGTACAGATTGTAATGGAACGCTTAGGAGGTGGCGGTCATATGACTGTTGCTGGGGCCCAGTTAGAGAACTGTACCATGGAACAAGCAAAGGACATGATCAGAAAAACCTTACAGGATATGATAGAGGAAGGAGCAATATAGAAATGGACGTTATTTTATTACAGGATGTGAAATCATTAGGAAAAAAAGGTGAGATTGTAAGTGTAAATGAAGGTTATGCCAGAAACTTTATTATTCCTAAGAAATTGGGAGTTGAGGCAACCAATAAGAATAAAAATGATTTAAAGCTGCAAAAGGCCAATGAAGAGAGGCAAAAACAGGAACAATACGAACAGGCAAAGGCATTTGCAGAAAGTCTGAAAGATAAAGCGGTAGAAGTGAAACTTAAAGCTGGAAGCGATGGAAGAACCTTTGGTTCTATTTCCACCAAGGAAATCGCGGTAGCTGCCAGAGAACAGCTAGGCTTAGATATTGATAAGAAGAAGATGTCACTAAAGGATCCAATCAAGAGTATCGGAGTTTATATGGTGACGATTAAGGTTCATCCAAAGGTAAATGGTGAGCTTAAAGTGAAGGTAATAGAAGCATAAACAAGTGAGGAAAGAGTAGGAGATAAGTATGGAAGAGGCATTGATTAAACGGGTTCTTCCCCATAATATTGAAGCAGAGAGATCTGTTATTGGCTCTATGATTATGGATAAGGATGCCATAACTTCAGCCTCAGAATTGTTAATAGGGGAAGATTTTTACCAGAATCAATATGGAATCCTATTTGATGCAATGATAGAGCTTTACAACGAGGGGAAACCAGTAGACTTGGTCACACTTCAAGACAAAGTGAAAGAAAAGGATATTCCTGAGGAGCTTTGTAGCGTTGAGTTTATCAGGGAGCTTATCAGTGCCGTTCCAACGTCCGCTAATGTCAAATATTATGCGAATATTGTAAAAGAAAAGGCTCTTTTAAGAAGAATGATTCGAATCACAGAAGGCATTGCCAATGAATGTTATCTGAATAAAGATAAGACAGAAGCAATCTTGGAAAGCGCTGAAAAACAGGTATTTGATATTGTTCAGAATCGTTCTACAGGGGATTTTGTCAGTATTAAGGATGTTGTTATTCAGTCCCTGGAAAGCATTGAAGCAGCTGCCAAGAATAAGGGTAGTGTAACTGGTGTTCCTACAGGCTTTTATGATTTGGATTATAAGACAGCAGGCTTACAGCCTTCGGATTTGATTATTGTAGCTGCCAGACCGTCAATGGGTAAGACGGCCTTTGTATTAAATATCGCTGAGAATGTAGCGGTTAAACAAAAGATCAGCACGGTTATCTTTTCTTTGGAAATGAGTAAGGATCAATTGGTAAAGCGTATTATTTCCATGAACTCTAAGGTAGATTCTCAGGCAATTCGTACTGGTGATCTGCAGGATGAGGATTGGATGAAGATTGTGGAGTCTGCCAAGGATATAGGAGACTCTAGTCTGGTGATTGACGATACGCCGGGAATTACCGTACAAGAGCTTAGAAGCAAGTGTCGTAAACTGAAGCTAGAGAATAACCTAGGGCTTATTATCATAGACTACCTGCAATTGATGTCAGGTGGTAGTCGCCGAGCAGAGTCTAAGCAGCAGGAGGTTGCAGAGATTTCTCGTTCCTTAAAATCCCTTGCCAGGGAAGTAAATGCACCAGTGATTGCCTTATCCCAGCTAAGCCGTGCAGTTGAGCAGAGACCAGATAAACGTCCTATGATGTCAGACCTACGTGAATCTGGAGCCATCGAGCAGGATGCAGACGTTGTTATGTTCATCTACCGAGATGATTACTATAACAAGGAATCGAAGGATGCCGGAGTGTCTGAAATCATTATTGGTAAGCAGAGAAATGGCCCAACTGGCACTGTAAAGCTGAGGTGGCTTTCTGAATACACCAAATTTGCAAATTTGGATAGAAGCTATTACGAGCGTCAAGAAGAATAGAAAAATGAGAGCTAGTTTATAACAGGGCTGCAATGTGAAGCATTGCAGCCCTTCTTATCTTTCTATCAAAAAGATTGTTATAATCCATTAATTAAAGCGTCCATCCCACTGTGGCATTCATGTTTCATCTAGAATTCCAGTACGGTATACTAACAAACGAGCCGTTTAATAATAACTTTCTAGTTTCCTAACTAGAAATAATTGAATAATCTTTTTTAAAGGACATTCTCTCCCGTAGTGAAGAGAGGATACTACTATCCTTTATTGTGCGATGGTATAAAGAGAGTAGAAATACCCCTTTTTCTTCATTAGTTCTTCAAAGGTACCACACTCATTTAAACGACCTTCTTTTAAAACGTATATCTGATCATATCTTTGCAGCAGAGCCTCCTCTAATCTATGAGTTACAATAATACGTGTCATGTCTGATAGATCCAGGATAGAATTTGTAATGGAAAAGGCTGTTTCTGTATCTAGTGAGGCGGTCGCCTCATCCACTAACATAACGGAACTATTGCGAAGGAGGCAGCGTGCTATAGAGATACGCTGTCGCTCCCCTCCTGACAGCCCGGTACCATTTTCACCACACGGGTATTCCATCCCACGTTCATGAATCAATGTATCTAACCCAGCCATATGAATCGCTTTATTAAGTTTCTCTTCTGGAAAATCGTGAAACATAGTAATATTATGAGATACTGTATTATTAAAGATAAAAACATTCTGTTGGACCATAGAAACCAGATTGTATAAAGAATCCGAGTGAATGGAATGCAGTTCGTTATCATCAAACAGAATCTCGCCATTATAACCTTCAAAGCCACCTGATAATAGGTTTAACAAAGTAGATTTGCCGCTTCCTGAGCCTCCTACAATAGCATAACTCTTGCCAGCTTCAAAACGCATATGAATATCTTCTAAAACAGGGTTCTCTTCATCATAGCCAAAGGAGAGATTCTTAACCTCGATGGCTTTATCAAGCTTACTACACACAACAGTTCCCTCTGTACGTACATTAGAGGTAATAGCAGAAGCCATCTTTTCCAGTAAAGCCATGGAAGCCTTTCGACTGGCAAGTATCTGAGGTACACTAGAAATAGGACTAAGTACATAATTCATTAGTTGAAGAAAAATGAGTACAACTCCGGCAGTAATGGTTGTTCCAGTAGATGCTAGATAGGCACCAAAAAGGAAAACACCAAATTGTGCTATTACTCCAGCTATAGTACCAAAAATCTCAATCAGTATCCGAATTTTCCTACTCTTACATTTGGATTCCTCTACCTCAGCATTCCTTTTTGCATATAGAGACAGAGCTTCTCGTTCTGATTTAAAACTTTTTATTACTGAGAATCCCGACAACATATCTTTTAGAGTGTCAATTAATCTTCCATTTTGATCTGATACCACCTTTTCCTGAACGGAGAGACGGTCACCAGTCAGAAGAGAGGCGATGACAGGAAATAGGGAAAGTAGAAAGGCAATCAGGGTAAGAAGTGGACTGTAGTATATCATAAGTACCAGGGCACCAATAAAGAGAAACAACTCTTGAGCAACAGGAAAGAGCTTAGACAGATAATTGGTCTCTATACTAGTTACATCATTGGATAGGGCAGAAACGTAGGAAGAGGTATTCTCCGCTGTAAAGGAATGAATGCCTTTGTTTGTCAGATTACGAAAGGCAAAGTTCTTATACTGCTCCAATGCCTTCTTAATAAAACGGGGAGTTGTATGGTATTGTAATATTAAAGAAAGAATAAGTCCTACAGTGATGAGAATGCTAATATAAGTGAGTTGCAATAAAGTAAATGATCCCGGAACCCCAGCTGCAATGTCGATTATTTGTTGTAATAGCCAAGAGACAGCCAGATTACCGCAAGCTAAGAGTAACATAGAAACAAGACCTAAGAATAAATTACCTTTGTTTGATCGATAGAACTGATGTTTAAACTGTTTCATTAGAGTGTTAGTATCATTCATTATTTAATCTCCTCCAGATAGTTATAAGTATAGGCTTATCAGATTCACATATAGTTAAAGAACGTTCAATTCCCTTTAGAGCAGTTTCGCCAAAATTATCTCCCGGGGACATCTCCTTTCCGTGATAAAACTTAAAGTCGCTGGAAGAATGATCAGAAGCAGCATCATACTCTTTTGCAATGGCAATTGCCTCTCTTAAGAATTCCTCAATCTGCTTTTCGTCTCTCATAGATGCAGCAATTCCTGCGCAGGCTGTAAGCAATATCACTTGAACCTTATCTAGATATGAGATTCGATTAGGATATTTTAACCCTTTAATGGTATGACACATCCACTGTAAAACCTCTATACCTAAGAGATATTCTTTATTGTGTTCATAGCACAATGCTAGGCCAAGTGAAGTATGAAATAAGTTTAATACACCTACAGGTAGGCTTTCAGAAAGGAAGTTTAAGGCATCATCATATTCTTCTGTTTGAGCTAATAGGAATCCAATCATACCGTTGTTAATTCCGCAAGGGTTATGTTTTTTTAGATGTTCTATGCCACGGTCCAGCGCTCCTAAAGAGACATATACTGACCCAATGCAAGACTGGATTTGCAACTCACTAATCATAGGATCCGTGTTTTGTGAAATCAGAGTACATGCCCTATTATATAAGGTAAGAGACTTCTGAAGGGAAGAGTGATTTTTTTCTTCTATTCCGTGAAGAAGATATAACTCTGCACATTGGTAAACTAATTCAAAATTGTTAGGAAACCTATGCAGGGCTTTCTCAGCTTCAACAATACACGGACTATATTTTTTTAAGAGGCACAGATTATGTATTTTCTCAGTAGTAGATTTTACAGTTCTGCATTCTAATTGATATCCTAATAGAACGTCTATAGATATCTCAAAGAAATCTGCCAATTTAGGAAGCATGGTAATATCAGGAGAGGATAATCCGGATTCCCATTTGGATACAGCGCCTACCGTGACTCCTACTGCTTCTGCCAGTTGTTCCTGTGTGAGGTTCATCCTTTTTCGATTCGAACGAATCATTTCACTAATTTTTAAATTCATATTCACTCCTCCTTATCTGTATTATAGATGCTCTGCATAAGATTGGAAAGATAATGATAGTAAAGTTAGTAAAAATAAATTTTTACCAATGGTATAGTTTGTAAAATCACAATAAACTTTAAAGAATGTATGTTTATAGCACATGGACAAATTCCATGTCGACAGAAACTATGTAAATAAATGGAAATTTTATTGAAAATCATTCTTCCTATGTTATAATTTAAAGTATGATAAAGGAGGGTATCGTATGGACGACAATATCTATGTGATCTCACAAGTAGTCGAGAAGACGAATATTAAATCGCATACAATTCGCTATTGGGAAGAGGAATTGAATCTTACTATAAATCGTAACAATATGGGACATAGATGTTATAGTGAAGAGCATATTAACCTATTTCTTAAGATAAAGGAATTAAAAGATCTGGGTTACCAACTGAAGGCTATTAAGCTGTTGCTTCCGGATATAAAGAAACTGGATGACTTAGATCGGGTAGGCATTCTTAAGCTGAAGGATGAGATGAATCTTCGTGCAATGGGGCTGAACATAGCAGGGACGAGTGAGAAGGAACTCGGGAATGGGCAGGAGATAGATGGTTCTGAACTGGGACAAGATAATTCTCAGTTGGTGGAAGGGAAAGGACATCACTTGTCCGTAAAATCGAGAACTACGGAGAAGATGAATCAATTTCAGGATATTATGAAGCGTATTATGCTAGATGCGGTCAGAGAGAATAATATTGAGATTACTGAGGCAGTAACTGAACGCGTGACGGATTCTGTTGTGAAGGAGATGGATTACTTACTTCGTATTAGAGAGGATCGTGAAGAAGAGCGTTTTAAGAAACTGGATGAGACCATTCGAGGAGTCCAGAAAAGCAGGCAGGAAGTAGCTGTCACTACCTCTAAGAAAAAGAAGAAACGCCTATTTGGAAAAGAATAAAAGTATACATAGATAGAAAGATACTATTTATAGGAAAAGCATTTCGCAGAATTTATTTGTATATAAACCATTCCGTTAGGATGTGCACAATCTGATATGGGCTTATCCGTTTGTTCCTAGAACAAAAAGGGGCTGCTGCACTAGTTGTTCATAAGTGCCGTCAGCTCCTTTAATTCGTTTCATATCTGCTAGTAGCCATGAGATTGATCATACAATCAATGATTAGCCTTCGATGGATTCTGTTGGGCAAACTGCTGCACAAGCGCCGCAATCGATACATACGTCTGAACTGATTTCGTATTGGCTATCTCCTGCAGCGATAGCGCTAACTGGACATTCTGCTTCACAAGCGCCACAGCTGATACAAGTATCTTTAATTACATGTGCCATTATATTATCCTCCTTTTATTATAAAACTCGGTTATATTTTAACTTAAAAGTACTAATAATACAATAGTTTAGGACAGGTTTTTTATTTTGAACAAAGGGGAGATTGTGACGTCTCCACTTACTCTTTCATACGTTTTTTCATGCCCATAAGAATTTGATTTCTGGCATGAATAGCTTCTTCATTGGTAGCTGCAGGCACTCCATCAAGAGGGTAAGGGATTCCAAGACTTTCATATTTTTCTTTACCCATGGTGTGATAAGGAAGTATATCCAGTGCCTTTATATTCTTAAACTGTCCCAGAAAGTATCCTAGGTTATATAAATCCTCATCCTTTAGGGTGACTCCAGGGACTACAACATGACGAATCCACACAGGAATCTGGTTGTCATCTAGATACTGTGCAAAAGCCAGAATACCTTTGTTATCTGCCCCGGTAAGTTCCTGGTGCTTTTCAGAACTGATGTGTTTAATATCTAGTAGCACCAAATCCGTTACTGCCATAAGATTGGTAAGTTTCTCATGTTGAGATTTGTTATTAGGCTGATACACACATCCTGAGGTATCTATGCAGGTATGGATTCCTTTGTCTTTACACTTAGTAAATAGCTCTATAAGAAAATCCATTTGTAACAGGGGTTCCCCTCCCGTAACGGTAATTCCCCCGTTTTTTAAGAATTCCTTACAATCCTCGTAGACTTCGAGTATTTCAGCTACCTCCATAAGGGTGCCACCCTCATAGTTCCAGGTATCTGGATTATGACAATATTTACAACGAAGAGGGCATCCTTGGGTAAATACTACCAAGCGGATCCCTGGGCCATCTACTGTGCCGAAACTTTCAATAGAATGAATTCGGCCTTTCATCTTATATATTCTGGTGGAAAGTACGGGAAATTACGTCGTCCTGTTGTTCCTTTGTCAGCTTGTTGAAGTTTACGGCATAACCGGAAACACGAACGGTAAGCTGAGGATACTTTTCAGGATGCGCTTGTGCGTCTAATAAAGTTTCTTTTGTGAATACATTTACATTGAGGTGATGACCACCCTTTTCAACATAACCATCTAATAATTGAACTAAGTTTTCCACTTGTCTAGTTGCCATAGTATGTCCTCCTATTCTTCATCAATTGCATTTTGCATGGTTGGAATGGAACAAGCCTGGTTGCCGAGGGAACAATCGTTGCTCTTATAAGTTTCGATCTCCAGGTCGTCTCCTTCATTGGGATTTACCTGTAGATTAATATGGCCAACGCCGTCCTGAACATATCCGTCCAGCATTGTAATGATATCTTCAATTTGTTTATTTTCACTCATATAATTCACCTAGAGAATCTAGATCAATCTCTCCGGTAAACAGCTGATCATCTTTACCAAGGGCACCTGGCACGATGGAGAAAGTATTGCTGATACCGTCCTGAGCATGCTTAAATGGTAGCTTCGCTACGGAAGCAAGAGAAGCGACTGCTCCATGAGTATCTCTGCGGTGCATTGGATTGGCACCAGGAGCTAGAGGTTCACCCATACGTCTTCCGTCAGGGGTATTGCCGGTCTTCTTACCATATACTACGTTAGAGGTAATTGTTAAAATAGACATGGTTGGGAAGCTGTCACGATAAGTGTGATGCTTACGGATTTTATCCATAAAGTTCTTTACCAAATCAACTGCAATCTGGTCTACACGGTCGTCATTGTTGCCGTATTTTGGGAAGTCGCCTTCTACTTCAAAGTCTGTCACTATACCATTCTCATCGCGAATGGCTTTTACCTTGGCATATTTGATAGCGCTGAGAGAGTCTGCTACAACACTTAGACCAGCAATACCAGTTGCAAAATATCGCTTGACATCTCGATCATGAAGAGCCATCTGAATCTTTTCGTAACAGTATTTATCATGCATGTAATGAATAACATTCAAGGTGTTTACATAAAGTCCTGCAAGCCATTCCATCATATCATCAAACTTCGACATTACGTCGTCATAATCTAGATAATCTCCTTCCACAGGACGGAACTTAGGGCCTACTTGAATCTTCAATTTTTCATCTATGCCACCATTGATTCCGTAAAGAAGACATTTTGCAAGGTTAGCGCGAGCACCAAAGAATTGCATTTCTTTACCAATACGCATAGAGGATACACAACAGGCAATCGCATAGTCATCACCGTGAGTCTGACGCATTAAATCATCATTTTCGTATTGAATAGAAGAGGATTTAATAGACATTTTAGCACAGTATTCCTTAAAATTTCTAGGAAGACGAGTAGACCACAACACAGTTAGATTAGGCTCCGGTGAGGTGCCTAAGTTATCTAAGGTGTGAAGGTAGCGGAAAGAGGTCTTTGTTACCAAGTGACGACCATCGACACCAACTCCGCCAATGGATTCTGTAACCCAGGTTGGATCCCCGGAAAATAGAGAATTGTATTCCGGAGTACGGGCAAATTTTACAAGTCTTAGCTTCATAATAAAGTGGTCAATATATTCTTGGGCCTGTTCTTCTGTTATTACACCATTCTTAAGGTCTCTTTCAATATAGATATCAAGGAAGGTAGAGGTTCTACCTAAGCTCATGGCAGCGCCGTTCTGTTCCTTTACAGCTGCCAGATAACCTAGGTATAGCCACTGAATCGCTTCCTTAGCATTGGCAGCAGGTTTTGATATATCAAAGCCATAGATATGACCTAATTCCTTCAACTCTTCAAGAGCACGAATTTGTTCGGATAATTCTTCTCTCAGTCGAATATTCTTAGAAGTCATTCGTACTAGAGAAGTACTGAGTTGATTTTTCTTATCTTCAATCAAATAATCGATACCATATAAAGCTACTCTTCGGTAATCACCAATAATACGACCGCGACCGTAAGCATCTGGAAGACCGGTAATAATAGCGGATTTTCTGGCTAGTCGCATTTCAGGGGTATAAACATCGAAGACTCCCTGATTATGTGTCTTACGATATTTTGTGAAAATGTCTACCACCTCAGGATCTACCTCATAACCATTCTCATGACAGGAATTCTGAGCCATACGAATTCCACCAAATGGCTGAAGAGAACGTTTAAAAGGTTTGTCAGTTTGAAAACCTACAATGGTTTCCAGTTCTTTATTTAAATATCCTGGACCATGAGAAGTAATAGTAGAGACTATCTTGGTGTCCATATCCAGTACACCACCAGCTTCCCGTTCCTTCTTAGAAAGATCCATAACCTGCTCCCAGAGCTTACTAGTAGCCTCGGTAGGTCCAACTAAAAAGGAGTCATCCCCATCATACATAGTGAAATTCTCCTGGATGAAATCTCTTACATTAACGGAAGTAGTCCATTTTCCAACTTTAAATCCTGTCCATTCTACATTCATTATGATTTCCTCCTACATTTTAATATTATTCAAAACAGTGGGTTACTAACAATCTATTAATTGCGGTAACATTTCCGCCTAAAAAACTAGTTAGTAGAAATGAGACGCCTTTTGTCAATATTAGTCTGTCTATTGATATTTTGTATTATATGATAAGTAAGAAATGTCGTCAACTGCCTAAACTTCCCTGTATACACCACTAATAAATAAAAAATACTCAATAAAATGTGAGTATGTCAAGCGCTATATTTCCTACATGGAAAAGTGTTGTGTATTCTGTATACAATACGTTGAAATAAATGGATGTTTACTGCTAAATTTAATTATCGGAGAATATAAATTAGAAATAAGAATGTCATAGTGACAAATTTAACAAAAATGCAAAATGATTATTTTTCTCATTTGAAATATCTTAAAAGCCTTTACATGAACCTTGACGATAGAAGGTAGATGACATATAATAACATTATTTCAAATACTAACTTAGGAGGTAAGAACATGGCTAAGATTTCAAAAGATATGATTATCGCAGAGATTATCCAAGTAGATCAAGGTTTAATCCCAATTTTATTAAATACTGGAATGCACTGCCTAGGATGCCCTTCTGCTCAGGCTGAGTCCTTAGAGGAAGCTGCTATGGTTCATGGAATAGATGTAGATGCATTGGTAGCAGACTTAAATGCATATTTAGAAAGTAAATAATGACAGAGAATTTGCTTGTCATATGAAAACGGCTTGCCTCTCATGAAGAGAGTGAAGCCGTTTTCCACTCTCTAGGAAAGACTCTGTTATGAGATTCCATCTACATATCAAAAAGGCTGTTGCATGTACAACAGCCTTATAATTTTACATAACGGAAAGAATCTGAATAGCACTAGTCTTAACAATGATATCATAATGTTCCTTGTAATAAGCTAATGATGCATAAGTGCTTCTTGTCATCTTGCCATACTCTGTAACAAGATTACAAATCTGATTGAATTCCTGTGGTGTATGATCAGAACTATTCAGAACGAGATAATATGTGTTGCTTACTGTATCCTTATATAAGTCATTCTCACCATGATAAAAGCTTACTAAATTGGCACTTAGTTGTATAACTTCCTCAAGAGAATGAAACGTAAATACCTTATATACTGTTTGTTTAGGGCTTAAGGCAGAAGAATTCTCTCCTTCCTTAGTAGTTTCTGAAGATTTGTCATATAGGTCATTGTTGTTGTCAGCTTCCTTCGTGTCTTCCTTATTCGTATCTAGAAGTTCATCTAACTGACTAAAGCAATTAATAATCTCATCTGCATAGGAATTGTCGTCGTCTTCCTCCACGTCACTTTCCTCGTCCGCATCCTCAGGAGAGAACTTGGAAAAACGGGTATCTAATTCATCAGGATCCTCCACTTTGGTTACAACAAGTATTAAGCTCTCAGGAGAAATGGGTATTGCTTCAATCATAAGAGGAATATCGTCTGCTTCGAATCCAAATTCAAAGGCAGCTTGTTGCATCATATCACGAAAAAGTAATTTGGCTTTTTCTGTACCATAGGCAAGTTCGCTTAAGCGGAGCTGACGGTCCATTAGGTCTTCTTTATTAAGGGTACAGCGAATCTGATTCTCACTAATCTTTTCAATCTTCATCGAATCACATCCTTTCTTGCTCGCATAAGCTAAATTAATGTACATATTATAGTATATGCGAATTTACCTGTTATATTGTAACTCTGTACTTGAAACTTATAGAATAATTATGTTTCAAGACCGTTGATAGCTTGCTCCCGTAAATTAAAACAAGTCCATCTATAATGTGTATAAAGTATAAGTGAATTTATAGGCAAAGTCAATAACAGAGATATTAAATTTTTACCGTTTAATCTTGTATTTATAATACTTATCGAGCATTTTTGCTAAAAAGATTAGGCATACTCCTACCATTAGGTCATTGACGTGTAATTATGCCTATGCTAGACTAAAAAAAGGTAGAAATGGCCATATAAAGAAGAAGTATGTATGAGGTCTTCTTTAATATGTTGAACATAAACAGAAATAGGAGGTACTATATTTGATGGGCGATGTTAATATAACAGAGGCTTTAAATCAAATGAAGCCTGATTATGACTATGAGAAGATGTATTATGAGAATCAGGATAATATTATTGGAATGTACATAAAAACGATGAAAGATATGGATTTAAGTGATGAAGAGAAAGATTTGGCACTGTATTATGGAATAAAAGCATTTGCAGAATCCAAAATAAAGGAAAGGTAAAGGGATGAAAATTGTATATTAAGACACTTAAGGTAAGCCATTTTGGTAAATTCCATCATAAAACTGTTCATCTTGAGGATGGACTTAACATTGTGGAAGGGTGCAATGAATCCGGAAAATCCACTATTCATGCCTTTATTAAGGGGATGCTTTTTGGAGTAGATAAGTACGAAGAAGGGGAGGAAAATCTATATACCAAATATCAACCCTGGGACAATCCAGTCTCTTACAGTGGCAGCATTGATATTGAATTAAATGGATCCTTTTATCGGATTAACCGTAATATATATGAGGCCACCACAGAAAGTACCATGTTTCAACTGGATTCTGGAAAAGAGTTGAACCTTAAGGTGGACCAACGACTTCCTATTTTGGAGGGGATTAATCGAACAACCTTTCAGAATACCATAAGTATTGAACAATTAAAGCCAGAAACGAATGGTTCCTTTGTATCTGAAGTGCAGAATTATTATACCAACTTAACTACAGCAAAGCATGGAAATGTGTCTGTTTCTGCTACCTTGGATAATTTGGAGAAGTTCAAGGAAGCAGTGAAACTGGAGACCATCAAAGAGGAAATTATAACTATTGAGGACAGATTAGCTGATATTGAGACTGCGAAGGAAGAAAAAAAGGCTATAGAAGAACAATTGCTTGTCTTGGAAAAAAAGGAGTTATCCAATGATAAGAAGCTTGAAATCAGCGAATTTATGAATAATAAGCAACAGATTGGTGATAAAGCCTATGCCTACCAGATGTTACAGGATCAGATAATAGAGTATGAGGAGGCTGTTCATAGAAGACAGTATGAAAAGAAGAAGGAGTCTACCAAAAGCAAAACATATGAGTATCTGTTTATTGCCTGTGTATTAGCTTTGCTAGGTTGTATTGTGGGAGTAGTTCTACAAAATACAACATTTCTTATTGCAAGCTTTGTTTTACTGTTATTTGTTTTAGTGGCAATCTTTGTAGTACCTATGGCTTTGGCCAAACTTAAACCAGCAGAGAAGTCTGCTGAAGAGGAGGAATATCTTAAACTTTTACTAAATAAACAAAAAAAATTAGAGGCAGAGTTGATTACCTACCAGGCCCAATTTGGGATGGAACTGATGACCACACTGGAATTTTGCAAGCAGATTAAAAGTCAATTGGAGACACAATTTAAAAACCTAACTAGTCAACTTAAGGAAGAGAACATTGGAAGGGAAAAGAGGATTCTTGAGTATAAGCTAAAGTTGAAACAACTGGAGGAAATGCTAGCCACCAAAGAAGGCTTAGATAAGAAAAAAGCCGATCTATACATTTTGTATGAGAAGAAATCCAAGGAGATCCAAATGATTAACCTAGCGATGGATAAGATTAAGGAATTATCTCATACGATCCAAGGTTCCTTTGGTAAGACAATTAACCAAGATTTATCCAATGTGGTAAAACAGTTAACCAATGGAAAGTATTCCAGAGTATTTGTAGATGATAAGATGAACATATTTGTCGAATATGACCGTAATAAAATATCTATTCAAAAGTTAAGTACTGGTACAGCTCATCAACTTTACTTTGCTCTCCGAATGGTATTTGCCAGACACCTATTTCCTAAATCTAAGCTACCACTTATCTTAGACGAGACATTTGTATACTATGATAATGAGAGGTTGGAAGAGGTTTTGAAAATTCTACCTAAGGACCAGCAAATCATTCTCTTTACTTGTCAGGATAGAGAAAGAATACTATGTGATAAGTTAGGGATAGCCTACCATTATATAAAGCTATAAATGCATATGGCTGTACAATGAGATTTGAAAAGAGAAGTGACATCATATGGCAGATAAAAAGAAGAAAACGAAAAAAGTTATCCGCCCTTTGCGGCGGAAAATCAAGCTAGCACTGAAAATATTAGTGCTTACCATAGTGTCTACAGTGGCCATAGGGCTTGTTGTATTTTACATAAGGTATGGAAGAGATATCTTTAGGCTTCAATCGGAGGCTAAGACCTTAGTTAAAGACAGCTCGGAGGATACCTTTAGACAGAATCTTACTACGCAGGTCTTTGACAGTTCAGGTAAATTGATCTGTAAGTTAAAAGCGGAGAAAGATACATTCTATGTTAAGATTGCTGATATCCCTAAGCAGGTGTTAGAAGCCGCTATTTCTATTGAGGATAAACAGTTCTATTCTCATTCAGGGGTGGATTACTTAGCGAATATAAGAGCTGCAGTAGATATTATTAAGCATAGAGGTGAGATTACTCAAGGTGCCAGTACCATCACTCAACAGCTTGCTCGTAATATCTTCTTATCCCATGAAGTAAGTTGGGAGCGTAAGGTTGAGGAGATCTTCATTGCAGTGGAATTGGAAAAACAGTATGGCAAGACTAAGATTCTGGAATTCTATCTCAATAATATTTATTTCGCAAATGGTTATTATGGGATCCAGGCAGCAAGTATGGGTTATTTTAGTAAAGAGGTGAATGAACTCAGTTTATCTCAGATTGCATTTTTAATTGCTATTCCCAATAATCCTAGTTTATATGATCCCATTAAGAAGCTGGATAATGTATTAAAAAGACGAGACCGTATACTGGGACAAATGCTAGAGGATGAAAAAATAACAAAGGATCAGTATAATGCTGGGGTTACAGAAAAAATCTCTCTAAAACAAACAAATTTGGAAAAACAAAATTATGTCACAACCTATGCCAGATTTGCTGCCACAGAAGCGCTTATGAAGGTATCTGGATTTGAGTTTAAAAATGAATTTGATGATGAGGGCGATAGAAAATCCTATGAAGAAAAATATAATGAGGAATATAATCGTTGTCAGCAAATGTTGTTTACAAAGGGCTATAACATAAAGACTTCTATTGATCTAAATAAGCAGCAGGAATTACAGAAAGCATTGGATCAAGGACTGGAAGCATTCCAATCAGTTGATAAAGACGGTGTTTATAAGATGCAGGGATCCTCTGTGTGTGTGGATAATGCTACGGGAAGAGTAGTGGCCATAGTAGGAGGCAGAACCCAGGAGAGTGATGGTTATACACTGAATAGAGCTTATCAAAGCTACCGTCAACCAGGCAGCTCCATAAAGCCGCTAGTTGACTATCTGCCAGCTCTGCAGGGAGGTTATACTCCTAGTACGAAGGTAGTGGATGAGAAGATTAAGGATGGTGTAACCAATAGTGATAAACGCTATCTTGGTAAGATGACTTTGCGAAGGGCATTAGAGCTATCCAGAAATACAGTTGCCTATAAGCTATTTCAAGAATTTGATCCAGTTATTTGTATGAAATACCTATACAATATGGATTTTCATAGGTTAGTTCAGGATGATTACCTTGAAACAGCATCTATTGGAGGACTGACACATGGTGTCAGTTCCTTAGAAATGGCAGCAGCCTATGCCACCATTGAGAATGATGGGAAATATAGAAAACCTACCTGCATTGTGGCTATTTATGATGTAGAGGGAAACACAGTGGTTGATGATGAAAATACAGAAAAGGTAATCTATGATAGGGATGCTTGTCATGCCATGACTGACATGATGGAGGGAGTTTTGACCAGGGGTACAGGTAAAGGCTATGGTTTATCTAATATGCCTTCAGCCGGGAAGACAGGAACCACGAATTCCAATTATGATGGTTGGTTTGTAGGATATACCCCATATTACACCACCAGTGTCTGGGTTGGCTATGATATTCCTAAGAAAATAAAAGGATTAGAGGGTGGAACCTATCCGCTTCAGATATGGAATAACTATATGGAATTCATACATAAAGGACTGGAGAAGATTGAGTTTCCAAAGTATAAGGAGCCAAAAAAGGCCGATCCATCACCAACTGTGACACCAAAGGCCGATCCATCACCGACTGTGACACCAAAGGCCAAGCCATCACCTATGGTGACACCAAAGGCGACTAAGCACCCACAAAATACAAAGAAACCAATTAGAACAAAGCCACCGATTGTAACTAAAAACCCGGAGAGTGCCAAACCAACCCCATCTGATAACGATGAGGTGGAGGATGAAATTGATATTGAAGAATTTTTTGATTCGGGTGAAGAATAAGTAGCGTTGCAGATAAGATAATAAAAAGAATGGAAAATAGCATGTGTCCTATGCCAATTTTCCATTCCTTTTTTATTATATAGTGCCATTCTGGGCGTAACGAGATAATACTCTTTGAATCTTTTCTGTAGGACTTAACAAGTCGCTAATGGATGCATCGTGGTTTAAAGTATCAATTAATAATGCAATATATTTTGACATATCAGTAGAAATATAGTATGGCTTAGATAACAGCTCATCTGATTGGTATACCAAATTTGTTGTAAGAATCTTATCAAACAACCCGTCCTTGTAGGCTTGGTCGAATTTCTCAAAACCATTGGTGAATAGACCAAATGTTGATGCAATAAAGATTCTACCTGCTCTACGTCTCTTTAACTCTTTTGCCACATCTAACATACTTTCTCCGGATGAAATCATATCGTCTACAATAATAACATCTTTGCCGGCAAGATCTGCACCTAAGAATTCATGAGCTAAGATTGGATTACGTCCGTCCACGATCGTAGTGTAATCACGACGTTTGTAGAACATACCTACGTCTACTCCCATAACGTTACCAAAGTAAACAGCTCTTCCCATGGCACCTTCATCTGGAGAAATAACCATCATATGATTAGCATCAATATGAAGGTCAGGAACATTTCTCAACAATGCTTTAATAAACTGATAAGTTGGCATGATGGTTTCGAAGCTTTTTAAAGGAATTGCATTCTGCACTCTTGGATCATGAGCATCAAAGGTAATAATACTTTCTACGCCCATATTAGTTAATTCTTGTAAGGCTAAAGCACAATCTAAGGATTCTCTGGAACTACGTTTATGCTGACGTCCTTCGTATAGGAAAGGCATAATCACTGTAATTCTTCTTGCTTTGCCTCCAATGGCGGCGATGATACGTTTTAAATCTTGGTAATGATCATCTGGAGACATGTGATTAGGATGTCCACATACGCTATAGGTAAGACTATAATTGCTTACGTCTATCAGGATGTATACATCAGAACCTCTGACAGATTCTTTGATTAATCCTTTAGCTTCCCCGGTTCCAAACCGTGGACAGAAAGCATTAAGAAGATAGGAATCACGTTTGTATGCTTTGAATACAATGTTTCCAGAGTGTTCGCTTTGACGATCGTTTCTCCATTTAACAATGTAATCATTAACCTTAGATCCTAATTTACGACTACTTTCAAGAGCAATAATTCCCAAGGTTCCTACAGGAATCGTTTCCAAACTGTTATCTTGTTGTGGCATGAATGCATCCTCCATTTATACTAAATATACTTAAATTAATATGAGTGTCAAAACTTTGGTGATTTTTAAGCCCAGAGCTGTTGGCGCCCAAATCATATTTTGGTAACAATGTCCATAAATGGTTATACCATTATCCCTAATGTTCGTCAAGAACAAAATCCTACATAAAAACAGTTTTTCTCTACTCTTGTATGTGTTTAGTAAAGCGAATATCATCGCCAAAAATGTTTAAAAATGCATAATCACCCATTATTCTAGAACATATTCGTTCGCTATAGGTTGCAGATAACTCATCAGGAGTCAGATTAGTAGAAATTATAGTAGATTTTTTTAATAAATGACGTTCATTGATACAATTGTATAATTCACTTGTGATAAAGCTGTTATTCAACTCTGTGCCAAGATCATCAATAATAAAGACATCACACTGGTAGATAAAATCCTCTTCCATAGAAGTTGATTGTTTATAGTGTTCACTATTCTTTCCAAACCTATTCTTTCCCAACAAGTCAAATAGCTGATAGGAGGTTAGGTATAACACAGTGACCCCTTTGTGCAGCAGTTCATTGGCTATAGAGTTGGCTAAAAAGGTCTTTCCCACTCCGGAATTCCCATAGATTAACAGGTTCTGGTATTCTTCTGGAGTTTTATTTATAAAATTCTTACATATCGTAACAACTCTTAAGATGTTCTCATAAGGGGTAAGTCCAGTGATTGGGTGTTGTACTTCTTTAGAGTAGAAATCATAGCGAAAATTATCAAAATTCTCAATTTTAATAATTTCCTGAATGGTGGATTGAGAATACACTAGGTCAACAATGGCTTGCTTAAAACACTGACATTTATCTTGACCAACATAGCCAGTGTCCTTACAAAGTTCACAAGTGTAAATTGGCTCCAAATAATCAGCAGGAAGACCATTAGAGACTAGGAGTTCTGCCTTACAGTTGGCAAGCTCCTTATTTTTTTTCCGAAGAACCTCTATGGCTTCTTTATCACCTTTAATTGCAAGTCTTGCAGACTCCATGGACTGACTGATTAATTCCTCTTCCATATGCTTTAAGGCAGGAATCTGAGCATAGGCCTTTTGTTGGCGCAACTTCATAATGTGTTTGTTGTTCAATTTTCTGCTGTCATATTCTCTTTGTATGGCATTGTATTGCCAGTTAGTTAGAGCCATCCAATCATCCTCCTATTGTTTTTTCAATAAAAGTTGTTCCATCTTCTGAAAATCTTCTTTTGTGTAATTACGTTGGGTAAAATTATTAAATTTATTGATCGGAGCCTTGTTGGCCGCTGGCTTCGGAGACTTAATCTGAGGATTCTGTTTCACAAAGGCTTCATCTAGCCTTTTTACATCATCTAATGTCTTTACCTTCTTAGATGCCCAGTTATCTAAAATCCTATCAGCATATTTGAAATCCGGTTTGTTTACCTTCATAAGAGTACGATTGCAGGCTTCAATAATCAGCTCCAAAGGCATACTAAACATCATAATCCAGCGGGTTATGAACTGAATCTCAATGTCTCCTAAGGCACGATTAAGGCCAAAGGCCTTGTTGATGGCTTGATAAGTCTTGTTATACTGATTAGTATATAATCTAGCCTTTTCCTCGGTATCAATGCCTTCATTGGCCCAGGATAAGGCAACAGCTTCAATGTAGTTAGAGCTTTTCTTTCCATTGGAAATACAATGTTCATAAAGAAACATAATAAGGTCTGCAGAAAAACCAACACCTTCATATAGATATAAAATTAACTGTAAATCAGTAGGTTTTAGTGGTCGTTGCATATAGCTCTCCACAGCACCAGTAATCAGTTTGACCGTATTATCCTTGGTTAATTCGCCAATTTGTGCCTTCGTATAGGTTGGCTTATCGAAATGTGTTAGTTGCGTAGTTTTAGCGGTAATCATTGTATCGTCTTCTGCAGTAATAGGAAGAGCCACGCTAGCTCTATTTTCACTGGAGGTATCATCCATGTCACTTTCCTCATTAAACTGAGAAGGACTATTAAATGTTATATTAGTAATAATGTTTCTCTCGTCTCTTGAAACTGTAATCAGATGGACTTTCTCCCAGTAGGTGATCGCCCTGAGAATATCCTTTTCCGTATCGTCTAGGCGATCCGCTATAGTGGAAATGCTCAGATTCTCAAACAGTTGGTTACTTAAGCAGCGGAGTAGATATAAATACACTTTTACATAGGCACCGTTTGCGGTCGGCATATAATTATCTATAAATATATTGGAAATAACCGTAACATCATTGGTATGATTGGTTCGAAGAGATATTGTATTCATATGGCCTCCCTAATATCATTCTTAACAGGTAAACAACATTATAGCACAGAAAAAATCTTTAGAAAATAGGCGATTTCATTTACTAGTCATGTAGAATTACTTTGGGGATTGTGTGGAAAAAGTGGATAAAAAACAAATGATAATATGTAAAAAAATGTAAAACATACCAGAAAGCTCTTAAATTTAAGGTTTTTACAAAACATAAAATAAAAAAGATGAATATTATAGAGAAAAGAATATCCACAACCTTATTTGAAAAAAATTGTTGATAAGGTTGTGGATAAAGTGGATAACTATTTTCCTAGGAGAGCTTCCCCAATGGTAACAACGTCCCCGGCACCCATAGTTATCAACAAATCACCGTTGTTACATTTTTCTAATAAAAAGTTTTCAATTTCATCAAAGCTTGGGAAATAATAAACATCCGTCTCTAAATCCTGTAACAACTTTAGGATATCCTTTGAGGAGATGTCACCCGGATTAGCCTCTCTGGCAGCATAAATATCAGCTAGAACAACATGATCAGCTAGGCTAAGTGCCTCAGCAAACTCATGTAAAAAGGCTTTGGTTCTGGTATAGGTATGTGGTTGGAATACACACCAAACACTATTTGCTGGATAACGTTTGGCAGCACTAAGGGTAGCTTTAATCTCTGTAGGATGATGAGCATAATCATCAATGATTGTGACACCACCTATGTTACCTTTTAATTCAAATCTTCGATCAGTACCATGGAATTGATCTAGACCGTCCTGCACACATTCTAATGAGATTCCAGCCGCTTCAGCTGCTGCAATTGCAGCTAGAGAGTTGGAGACATTATGGGTACCAACTACTGATAAATGAATATGCTGTTGAAAAGTTCCCTGTCGATACAAATCGTATTCTCCAAAACCATATTCATTAAAAGTGATATTTTCTGCTGCATAATCATAAAGAGCCTTGTTGAAACCATAAGAAATCATTTTGCAGTTTATATCTGACATAAGAGACTTATAGTCGTTAATAGTACCATTAATGATTAAAGTTCCATCTTCAGGTAATCTTTTGGCAAATAGGTAAAAGGAGTTTCGTATGTCATCCAGGTCCTTAAAAAAATCCAGATGGTCTGCTTCAATGTTTAATATAATACTGATTTTCGGATTGAATTTCAGGAAGCTGTTGGTGTACTCGCAGGCTTCCGTAATAAAGTTCTCGCTTTGACCAATTCTTAAGTTACCATCAATTGCTTTTAAGATACCACCAACCGAAATAGTTGGATCTTTTTTTGCAGATAGAAAGATGTGGGAAAGCATAGAAGTCGTAGTAGTCTTACCATGGGTTCCAGAAATTGCAATTGGAACATCGTAGTTAGCCATCACCTGACCTACCATCTCAGCTCTGTCCATCATAGGTATGCCTGCCTCCTTGGCTGCTACAAACTCTGGGTTAAAGCTACTAATGGCTGCTGTATAAACAACTAAATCAATGTTTTTAGTTATATTTGAGACTCTTTGACCATAAAATATATGGATGCCTTTAGATTCTAAATGGTTGGTTATCTTGCTTTCCTTCATGTCTGAACCGCTAATAGTAAAACCCTCACTATGTAACAACTCAGCAAAAGCACTCATACTAATGCCACCAATACCCATAAAATAAATATGGCATGGATTATTAAAATCAATTTTATACATAATATGATACGTCCTATTCTATTAATTATTGGTGAATCTATTGATTATTATAACCAATTGAATGGAAAATACAATAGATTTGGAAAAGAAGGCCTTTTGTTTTAAGTGTAATAAGATTTAAATTCTACAAAATTCTGTGCTAGAAAAGAAGGCCGGTATGGTATTTTGTCATAATATCGAGGAATAAGGAAAAAAATGAGTATAAGATTAGTAATATTGGTTCACATTTTTAATTATTCATGATATAATTATAAAGGAATCTTACAGCAAGAGGTGATTACGTGATTAGAAAAGAAATGATTTCCATGCTTTTAGCAGGTGGACAAGGCTCACGATTAGGCATTTTAACCGCTAAAGTAGCAAAACCTGCAGTAGCATTTGGGGGAAAATATCGAATTATAGATTTTCCTCTAAGTAATTGTATTAACTCAGGTGTTGACACAGTGGGTGTACTTACTCAGTACCAACCATTGCGTCTGAATACACATATTGGAATTGGTATCCCATGGGATCTGGATCGTAATATAGGAGGAGTGTCTATACTTCCACCTTACGAAAAGAGTAATAGCAGTGAATGGTATACCGGAACAGCCAACGCAATCTATCAGAATTTAGAGTATATGGAGTACTATAATCCAGAGTATGTTCTAATTTTAGGTGGAGACCATATTTACAAGATGGATTATGAAGTTATGTTGGAGTACCACAAAGCTAATCATGCAGATATTACCCTAGCCACTATACCAGTGCCAATGGAGGAAGCTTCACGTTTTGGAGTTGTAATTACAGATGAGAATAAGAGAATTCTTGAGTTTGAGGAGAAACCTGTAAAACCAAGAAGTAATCTAGCAAGTATGGGTATTTATATCTTCTCATGGAAGATATTAAAAGAGGCACTAATAACGCTAAAGGATCAACCTAGTTGTGATTTTGGAAAGCACATTATCCCATATTGCCATGAGCGTGGCGACAGAGTGTTTGCTTACGAGTATAATGGTTATTGGAAGGATGTTGGAACCCTTTATTCCTACTGGGAAGCCAATATGGAATTAATTGATTTGGTTCCTGTATTTAATCTATATGAGGAGTTTTGGAAGATTTATACCAAGAGCGATGTACTTCCGCCTCAATATATTTCTGAAAAAGCGGTGATCGACAAAGCGATTATTGGTGAAGGAACAGAAATTTTTGGTAATGTGACGAATTCTGTCATTGGTTCGGGCGTTACGATTGAAGAAGGCTGTGAGATTCGAGATTCCATTATTATGAATGGGGCTATTATTCATAGAAACACTCATATTAATAAAGGAATTATTGCAGAACGAGTTATTATTGGAGAGAATGTACGTATTGGAGTCGGGGAAGAAGTTCCTAATAAACTTAGAGCTGATATTTATTCAGATGGTCTTGTAGCCATCGGAGAGAATTCAGTGATTCCTGCTAACGTGGAGATTGGTAAGAATACAGCAATCTCTGGACATACTGTTGCTGCAGATTATACAGATAATAAGCTTCTAAGCGGCGAGACATTAATAAAGGCAGGTGACAGATGATGCGGGCAATAGGAATTATTTTAGCAGGTGGCAACAGCTATAAAATGGGTAAGTTGACAAGTCGCAGAGCAATAGCGGCAATGCCGATTGCAGGTGGTTACCGCAGTATTGATTTTGCACTAAGCAATATGTCGAACTCCCATATTCAAAGAGTAGCAGTGTATACCCAATACAATGCCAAGTCACTGACGGAGCATTTGAATTCCTCCAAGTGGTGGGATTTTGGTAGGAAGCAGGGTGGATTGTTTGTCTTTACTCCTGCAATCACTGCAGACAATGGATTTTGGTATCGTGGTACAGCAGATGCTATGTTCCAAAATATTAATTTCTTAAAGAATAGCCATGAACCTTATGTGGTCATTGCATCTGGAGATGGCATTTATAAAATGGATTATAGTAAGGTTTTGGAATATCATATTAATAAAAAAGCTGATATTACTATTGTTACAAAGAAACTTCCAGCTACAGAAGAGGCTAACCGATTTGGCTGTGTAGTTACAGATAGTGAGAATCGAATAACTAGTCTTGAAGAGAAACCAATCATCTCTACAAGTAATTTAGTTTCTACTGGGATCTATATTATTCGTAGAAGACAGTTGATCGAATTTCTTGAGATGGCTGACCAAGAAGAGAGATATGATTTTGTCCAAGACATCGTGGCACGTCATACAGGAGTAAAGCGAATTTATTCCTATGAATTTAATGATTACTGGAGCAACATTGCTACCGTGGAGTCTTATTACAATACCAATATGGATTTCTTAAACAGAGATATCCGGAATTATTTCTTCCGACAGTATCCGGACATCTATTCCAAGGTAGAGGATTTGCCACCAGCTAAGTATAACAAAGGGTGTAAGGTAAGCAACAGTCTTATTTCCAGTGGATGTATCATAAATGGAGAAGTAACAAACTCCATCTTATTCAAGAAGGCATACGTTGGAAATAATGCAGTAATAAAAAATTCTATCATCTTAAATGATGTGTTTATAGGAGATAATACTTATATTGAAAATTGTATTGTAGAAAGTAGAGATACGATAAGAGCAAATGCGACTTATCTTGGAGAACAAGGACACCCTCGTGTTGTAGTTGAACATAATGAGCGTTATATACTATAATCAAAATTTCTTATACTATGATATAAATGATATAAATTTTGGGAGCAGGAGTAATATTCCCGATCCCACATTATATAAAACTAATATACTTTAGCTAAAGGGGGTACAAACAGTGCAGATTACCGACGTTAGAGTACGTAAGGTGGCTAAGGAAGGCAAGATGAAGGCTGTAGTTTCTATTACCTTGGACAATGAGTTTGTTGTTCACGATATTAAGGTGATTGAAGGCGAAAAGGGGCTTTTTATTGCGATGCCTAGCAGACGTGCTGGTGATGGCGAATATCGCGATATTGCTCATCCAATTAATTCCGAGACACGAGACAGAATTCAAAAGATTATTATCGAAAAGTACGAGATAGCACTAGAAGATAATGATTCAGCAGAGGAATAATTCTCATAGATGGAATAATCAATTATGAGAACTAGCTATGGTGGACAAGCAATGAAAAAGAGGATGTTCTTACATAGGGCTTCCTCTTTTTCATACATAAGGTTTGTCTTGTAAGCTTATGTATGAAAAAGGGGAATATTCTATTTATAAATGACATAAATCTTTAGGAAAAAGAGACTTCGACACTGTGAGTTCACTTAAGAAAGATTAGTAGGGGAGAGATGATTGTCTAGATATGGGAGGGTTTATGAAGTTTTTAGCTAAACTTTTGTTAGCTGTTGGAGCGTTGGGATTGACATTAGTTCTGGTTTTAAAAAACTATAATCTTAGAATTTATTTTGACCAAGTTGGTGCTAAAGCTACAATGGAAACCAAAGATGACTATATAGAAAGTCTACGAGAAGCCATGTTACAAAGGAATCAGACGGTAACCTTGAATTTTAAAGGAGAGTCAGAAGAGGTGCATGGTTTTGTTAGTAACGCCATTAATCAAGCATTTGAAATAGATAAGCCATCAACAAACCTTGATTTTGATTATCTTAGGTACATCTATAAAGGAACTCAAATTAGTATTAAGGGATTATTTAATGCTTACCGAGTTGAGTATAAACTAAATTATAACGAATCTAAAGAGCAGACGGATGCTGTTTTGACTAAGGTGAAAAAGGAACTGAATGCATTGAAGGTTTCTACTATGAACGAATATGACAAGATTAAGACGGTTCATGATTATATTATTAACAATGCTACCTATGACATCAGCGCTGTTCATAGCTCTGCTTATGATAATCTTTTGAATCAGACATCGGTGTGTCAGGGCTATGCCATGGTGACTTACCTTATGATGAAGGAAGCAGGAATAGACTGTCGGATTATTACCGGCACTGGGAAAGGAGTCAGTCATGCTTGGAATATAGTAAGGCTGAATGGCAAATGGTATAACATAGATTGTACTTGGGATGATCCGGTATCCTCCGATGGAAAGAAGCATCTGGAGTATGATTACTTCTTAAAATCGGATGCTGATTTTATCAATCACATACGTGACTTTGAGTTCGATAATGCAATGTTTCATAAAAAATATAAGATGTCCGATAAATCATATCAATAACTGAATAAACATATTCTTTCATTGACTAACTATTGTTAGTCGGATAACGTGGGTTATGAAAAAGTGTCTTTCCCCTCTAGTCAGAGGAGAAAGACACTTTTTGTATATAGGAGCATTTTCAGCGAAGTTGGACTACAATCTAAAGATCACTATTTCGTTTATGTAAATCAGCTAACATATATTTGACATTGCAGTGCTTGAACAAATCCAACCATTCTTTGCTAATGTTGTTGTCTGTAACAACAATGTCAAATTCTAAGAGATTTGAGAACATACATGGGCGTATTTTCCCAAACTTTGATGAATCAGCCATAAGTATATTGGTCATAGAAGTCTTCATTGCTTTTTGTTTATAGAGTAATTCATGCTGTTCAATACATGAAACGGCTCCATTGGAACTGATTCCAGCAGCAGACAAGAAACACTTGTTAATACAGATTCGTGAAATTAACTCTGCCCCTTCTGTTGATTCAAACATTTGCGTGTTGCGATGAAAGAAGCCACCTGGAAAGATTATATTGCGATGGTCCATTTTCCTACATGCAGACAAAGTGTTTAGATTATAACAAACTACAGTTAGGGAAGCATCATTAGGAAGATGGGAAAAAAGTCGCTCTGTTGTTGTTCCGGTATCCACCAAGATGGTATCATCTGGTTGAATTAATGTGGCTGCCAATTTTGCAATAGACTGTTTGGCCTCTGACATAATATGTCGTTCATCTTGTAGGGAGTAGTCTTTTATAATGGAAGAACCATCCTGGTTCTTGTTTAAAATGGCAACACCACGGATTACGGTAACAAGACCTTTGTTTTCTAATTCTTCCAGGTCACGGCGAATTGTCATATCTGAGACTTCAGCCACATCTGCAAGAGTTTGTATAGAGACACCTGCGGATTTGCCTAGCTCAGATAGAATAAAACTCAGTCTATCTTGCTTTTTATTCACGTTGCCAGTCCTTTCATTTGAAATAGATTTGACCTATAAAGGCGAGTGCATAATCCAAGGTGTGAAATAGTAATTGTCTATAAAGGTCATGTTTCAATTGTAGCATAAAATGTCAAAATTAACAATAGGAGATACGATTAAAAACACATAAACTAGATTAAAATGTCGAAATATACAATAATAATAATATAATTCGTTTGAATATGTTAATTATGCAACATAAAAAGTAACAAGAACAACATCATGGTATGCTGTCTGTAACGTATTTCAAGTTATTTGTTGCATTACAAACAGTCAAAATGCGACATAGTAACTTTTAATTAGACAAAATAACTAAAATAAATCGTCAAAAATGTCATAATTAACAAAATTCGTGTTAGAATATTGACATGTTTTGTTAAAGTGTTATGATTGGTTTATAGATATCTATGTTCTATATATAACAATATTATTCATCAATTAATCTTACAAAAGAAAGGAAGATCTAGCATGAAAAAAGAAGACGTATATGGACATATTGACCATACCTTGTTAAAAGCGTATTCTACTTGGGAAGAAATTCAAAAAATAGCAGAGGAATCTATTGAGTACAAAACTGCATCTATCTGTATTCCTCCTTGCTTTATCAAACGTGTTCATGACAAATATGGTGATAAAGTTAACATTTGTACAGTTGTAGGATTTCCTTTAGGATACTGTGTTACTGAAGCTAAGGTTGTAGAGACAAAACAGGCGATAGCAGATGGTGCCAACGAAATTGATATGGTTATTAATATATCAGATGCAAAAGATCATAATTTTGAAGCGATTGAGAAAGAGATAAAGGTTTTGCGTGAAGCATGCGGTGATAAGATTTTAAAGGTTATCATAGAGACTTGCTATCTTACCGAAGAAGAAGAGATTGCAATCTGCAAATGTGTAACAAATGCAAAAGCTGATTTTATAAAAACATCTACTGGATTTGGTACTGCTGGAGCAACTTTAGAAGACATTAAGATTTTTAAAGAAAATGTTGGACCAGAGGTACGTATCAAAGCAGCAGGAGGAATGAAAGTTCGTGAAGATTTATTTGCATTCCTTGAAGCTGGTGCAGAACGTTTAGGAACAAGCTCTGGGATTAAATTATTGGATGAAGAATAATCCGCGGCTATTAGCCGGGCAGCATAAAGTACATGGCTGCTTACTGGAAGCAAGATATTTTGTATTTTGTGATTAATACATATTGTAGGTGAGATTATGAAAAAACATAATATTGAATGGAACAAGCTTGTGCTTATTGTGCTTATCATTGTGTTAAGTATTGTAGCTACAATAGTTAATTCAAGGTTTGCAACCTTATCTAATGTTATAAGCATTATGAAATCGATTGCAGCGCCCGGCGTACTAGCATTTTGCATGACATTTGTTATTTTAACGGGAGGTATTGACCTTTCTGCAGGCTATGGTGTAACTCTAAGTGCGATTGTTATGGGGTTGATGTTTAATGCAACAGGTAGTCCATGGCTTGGACTACTAGGTGCAGTCATAGCGGGTACATTGCTTGGTCTTGTAAATGGAATACTGGTTGCAAAGATTAAAATTATACCTTTTATTGCTACTTTGGCTACCATGACATTAACAAAAGGTATTTTGAATCTTTTGGCACTTGGTAACAAATTCTTTTTAAAACACAAGGTTCTGACAGCTGTAGCATCAAAAGATTTTCTTGGTATTCCAATAGCAACTTGGATTATGGTGGTTGTCTTTGTGGTGTGTACGCTTCTTCTTAAGCATACAAAGCTGGGGTCATACGTATATGCAATTGGCTCTTCTGAGAAAAATGCAAAGCTGGGTGGCATTAAGACGGATTGGTATAAGTTGTTGGTATATGTAATCTGTGGTATTGGAATGGGCATAGCAGCCTTTCTGATGGCAAGTAGAATTATGCAGGTTACTCAAGAAAGTGGTGGTGATAGTTACCTTATGGATGCACTTTCCGCAGTTATCATCGGTGGTACTGCAATGGAAGGTGGTAAGGGCGATATGTTTGGTACACTACTTGGCGTATTATTTATGGGCATAATATCCAGCTTGCTTGTATTTTTATCCGTTCCAACAATAGGTCAGCAATGCTTTAAAGGAATAGTTATCATTCTCGCTCTTCTTCTTAATTATGTCAGCAAGCGTATAAAAGAGAGGGAAGAGATTGCGAATAGAGAAAAGATCTTGTCACAGAAGGCCTAATTAGAGGGATTGAATTGTATTGATAGTTATTGGCCAAAAAGGCTTTAAACTATAAGTATATAATACGAAGGAGGATTTTTATGAAAATGAAAAAAGTGTTTGCTGTTGTGGTTTCGTTGATTTTTGCTTTCTCGTTGGTTGCCTGCGGTGGTAACAATTCCGGTAATGACAAAAAGGGCTCAGACGATAATGCGACTGTTGCTCCTGCTCAAAGTGATTCTGCAACCACAGCACCTACGCAGGCTGCGTCTGATGCTTCTGGTAAGAAGGTAGGTCTTGTTCAGATTAATAATACTAACTCCTATTACATTGGTGCTTCTAAAGCTTTCCATGAAGGAGCTGAGCAGTATGGCTTTACTTTAGATGAACAGTTCTGTGAAAACAGCTTAGAACAAGAAATCTCTATCATTGAGAACTTTATCCAGTTGAAATACGATGTGATCATCGCAGACCCTCAGGATGCAGAGGCTCTGGAAGATGTATTCCAAAAAGGTAAAGATGCTGGTATCAAGATGGTAGCACTTCGTAGCCCTATGAAAAATGCAGATTATAACTGCTTAATCAGCCACTATGATGGATTCTACGGTGCAACAATTGCTGGATGTGAATTACTCGGCGGAAAAGGTAAAGTACTTCTTCTAGAAGGACAGATTGGTCATGAAGCTTCCGATTCTCGTACAAAAGCATTTAAGGATGTTGTTGCTAAATATCCAGATATCGAAGTAGTAGATCAGCAGCCATGTGATTGGGATCCTACAAAAGCTACAAATATCGTAGAATCTTGGATTACTGAATATGGTGACAGCGTAAATGCTATCTTCTGTGAAACTGATGGTGCAACACCTGCTGTTGTAAATGCAATTGCAAATGCGGGATTAACAGGAAAGATTCGTGTTATCGGTAACGATGGTGAAAATGAATGTCTAGAATACATGAAAGAAGGACTAGTTGACGTAGAAGCTTTCTTTGGTAGCACTCGTGATGGAGCTAACTGTATGGCATATGTAGATGCAATCCTTCGTGGTGTTGATGTTGAAAAGACTGTTTACCTTCCACTTTATACTGCATGTTCTAAAGAATTACAGGAAAAAGTAAAAGCATTTGATGATAAGGTTAATGTATGTACTGCAGAAGAAGCATTAGACAAAGCTGCTAACTATAACAAAGAATTTGTTGGATTATATGATAAATAATTGACTAATGATACCGTATGTAGCAAGGTTTTTGACCTTGCTACATACATAAACAGAACATTATAGATTGGGCTCCACAATATAACAAAAGATTAAGTGGAAGCAGGGTGATGTGGCTATATGAATAATAGTAGAGAAAAATCAAAATTAGGGCAGTTTTTTGAAGCGTCAGCGAGGTATTCAGCATTAATAGCGTTAGTCATTGTGATGATTATCCTTTTTAGCTGCCTTAGCCCTTCTTTTTTAAGTTATTCAAATTTAATGAATATTATTAGACAAACTGCCATTACACTTGCCGTTTCGATCAGTATGACATTTATGATTCTTTCTGGTGGTATTGATCTTTCGGTTGGGTCAAATATTGCCGTCAGCGGTATGCTTGGTATTGTTGTGTTAAATATAACAGGTAGTACATTTATTGCAATTATTACGACTCTGTTAGTTGCAACTTTGTTTGGTTGTATCAATGGTTTCTTTATTGGAAAATTAAAAATAACTGCGTTTATTGTAACCCTGGCTATGCAGTTTTTTGGACGTGGTGCAACTATGTTGCTGAACGGTGCTGCTTCCATTAAAGTTAATAATTCTTTTTATAAGTTCATTGGTCAGGGAGACGTTATAGGGATTCCATTTTCATTGGTTTTAATTGTAGTATTATATGTAATTTTCTGTTATGTGAATGATCGCACAGTATTTGGTAGAAAGATTTATGCGATAGGCGGTAATGTGTCTGCGGCACGTGCCAGTGGTATACGCGTGGAACGTGATTTGATTTTGATTTATTTAATAGCAGGATTTGTTTGCGGTATTGGTGCAATTCTTACTGTTGGTCGTATGGGATCTGCACAACCGTATGCTGGTCAAGGATTGGAATTTGATTGTATTACAGCTGTTGTACTTGGTGGTACAAGTTTGGAAGGTGGTAAAGGTAATCTAAAAGGTACGATTCTTGGCGCAATTCTTGTTGGTATTATTAATAATGGTCTTGGTTTGTTGTCACTAGATAATTATTTTACATACTTATGTACAGGTGGTTTGATTCTGTTTGCAGTAGGTTCGGATATGGTCATTACCCACTTTACCAATAAGAGTTTGGTTCCTAAATTAAGTGCAGAGGAAATGGTAAAAGAACCTGTAGTTGGTGTTACAATGTCAGTGGAGGAAGTATTAAATGCCCAAACACGCGTGGTGGAAATGAGAAAAATCACAAAAACCTTCCCAGGCATGAAAGCACTTGATAATGTGGATTTTACTATTAAACCTGGTGAAGTTCATGCACTTATGGGAGAAAACGGTGCTGGTAAGTCTACTCTGATGCGTATTCTTAGTGGTGAGGAAACAGCGACATCAGGTGGAATCTATATCAATGATAAAAAGGTTGAGATTCATAATCCGTTTGAAGCAAAGGAAATGGGTATCTCCCTGATTCACCAGGAGATTGCATTAATTCCTGAGCTTACTGTTGCACAGAATATATATCTAGGAAAAGAAGCAAAAGCAGGATTTCCTTTATTTATTAGCAAGAGAAAAATGGTAAGGGATGCACAACAAGTATTAGATAAATTAGGATTAAATATTGATGTCCGAAAAAAAGTCAGCAGCCTTACTGTTTCTGAACAACAGATGGTAGAAATTGCAAAATCATTAGAGTCTAATGCTTGGTTAATTATTATGGATGAACCAACCTCCTCCTTAACAGAGGTTGAGAAGAATAGGCTTTTTGATATCATAGAATCCTTGAAAAAGCAGGGTGTTTCTATCGTCTATATTTCTCATAGAATGCAGGAAATCTTTCATGTATGCGACAAAATTACAATTCTTCGAGATGGTAAATGCGTTGGCGTGGAGAATATTGGGGAAGTAAGCGAAGGTAAGATCATCAGTATGATGGTAGGTCGTGAATTGACTAATATATTTGAACGAGAACGTCTTCAACTTGGTGAACCAGTAATTGAAGTCAAAAATCTCTGCAAACGTGGGGTATTCAATAACATTTCCTTTACGGTACATATGCATGAAGTATTGGGATTTAGCGGTCTGGTAGGTGCAGGACGTACGGAGGTTGCTAGATGTATCTGTGGACTAGATAAGCCAGATAGTGGAGAAATCTATATCAATGGAAAGAAGGTTGAGATAGGTTCCACTTCAGATGCATTAAAGTTTGGCATTGCATATGTTCCAGAGGATAGAAAACAGGATGGATTTGTTCCATATATGTCGATATGTGACAACATTGGAATGGCTTCCTATGACAAGATTAGTAAGGCCGGTATTATGAATAAAGGGTTAGAGAAAGAGTTAGCAAATGATTATATCGACAGGTTACAGATTAAGACAACCAGCCTGAAAAAAAATGTTGTTGAATTATCAGGTGGTAATCAACAGAAGGTTTCTCTGGCTAATAGACTATCAACAGAACCAAAGATTTTAATATTGGATGAGCCAACAAGAGGTATTGATATTGGTGCAAAAGCAGAAATTCATCATTTGATTGCAGAGTTGGCTAAGAAGAGTGTTGCAATTATTCTGATTTCTTCAGAGATGCCTGAACTGATTGGATGCGCAGATGGTATAGCAGTATTACGAGAGGGTACTATGACCGCATTACTGGGCCAAGAAGATATGGAACAAAGTAGGATTATGTCTTACGCAGCACAAATATAACAAGGTAATTTTAATACATAGGAGGAATGCCCAATGAAGGACAAAATAATGGCATTAGACCTAGGTTCTACAGGTATAAAAGTGGCTCTTTTTGACTCCAAAGCCAATATTATTGGAAGCAAATACGGAGAGTATAAGACACAGTATCCTGGTCCTAATATGGTTCTGCAGAGCCCAACAGACTGGTGGACATATTTCTGCGAAGCCTCCCAAGCATTACTTAAGGAGACACAAATCGATCCATCTGAAATAGCTTGTGTTGCTCCAAGTGGACAGATGTCAGCTTTAATTCCAATCGATAAGGATGGAAAGTTGTTAATGGATCCATGTCAGATATGGGCAGATATGCGTTGCTCCAAGCAAGTAAAAGAGATTGCCGAGGCAAATGGTGGACAGGATAAAGTATACTATCAAACAGGAATTGGCTTGACCGAGGAGACATTTACTGGATACAAGATTCTATGGTTTAGAGAAAATATGCCAGAACTATTTGAAAAAACAGTACTTTATCTACAACCCAAAGAATATATTGGATTGCAATTGACAGGAACTGCAGCAACAGATCCTTCCGATGCATCTGAAACGGTGATGCTAGATGTAAATACCCGTACTTGGTCAAAGAAAATACTAGCTGATATCGGGATTGATGAATCAAAGTTGCCACCAATTAAGAAATCCTATGACTTATTAGGTCATGTAACAGATGAAGCAGCAAAAGCAACAGGTCTTCTTGCGGGCACTCCGGTTTGTGTCGGTGGCGGAGATGTTGCGATTGCTACCTTAGGTGCGGGAGTAAGTAAAGCCGGAGAAGCCTATCTATATATTGGATCAGGTTCTTGGGTAGGTATATCTTCCGAGGTGCCACTTTTAGACTTTGAAAAACGAATTGCGTGTATCTCCAGTACTACTACAGAGGGATATGTTCCTCATGAGGTTGCTTTCTCAGGTGGATTAAGTCAACAGTGGGCAAGAGAACTGGTAAATACGATCCCTAATAGTAACTATAAAATAAAATATGATGAAATGGATGCTTTAGCTGCCAATTCTCCAATTGGCGCATCCGGATTAATCTTCTTGCCATATCTTAGAGGAGGCGGTGCACCTACTCAGAATATTAATGCTCGTGGCGGCTTCATTGGACTTGAGCCAAAACATAATTATGGAGATATGTGTCGTGCAATCTTAGAAGGGGTTGCTTATATTCTTAGAGAGTGCTTAGAAGCTTTAGATGATTTGTCTACTTGCGAGATTAAGGAAGTATATTTAATTGGCGGTGGCGCAAAGGGCAAGTTGTGGAAACAAATTATAGCTAATGTTATTCAGAGACCTGTTGTTTGTACAACAATGAAGCAGGAAGCAAATACTTGGGGTGCTGCAAAACTAGGTGGTGTTTGTGTTGGATTATGGAAGAACTTTGAGGAAGCGCAAAGCCTGGTTCAGCGTGAAAGTGTTTCTTATCCAGATCCAAAGACAAAAGATATCTATGATGCACTTTATAAGGTATTTCTTCATAGCTATGATCAATTAGTTCCTGTATTTGAGGAGTTGGCTGACTGTAGAATTATGATTGATGAATATATCCGAGGCCTTAATGACTGATGATATTTTCAATACATACAAGTAAAATTAAGGAGGAATATATTATGAGTAAAACAGTCGTTATTACTGGTGGAGCAATGGGACAGGGCTTAAGCCATGCTGTTGCATTTGCAAAACTAAACTACAATGTAGTAATTGGTGATCTGTTTTCACCAGATGATAGCCGTATGCAGGCTGCATTAAAACAAATAGAAGAGGCTGGTGGAAAAGGCCTTGCTGTTACTTGTGATGTTACTAAGGAAGATCAAGTAGTAGATATGTTTACGAAGGCTGCAAAAGAGTTTGGTACCATAGATGTTGTTATTAGTAATGCAGGTATCATGACCTTTGGAAATACATGGGAATTGGATGAAGAGAAGGTATGGAAGACCATAGATATTAATCTGATGGGAACCTGGCGTGTAAATAAGGAAGCAGCCAAGTATATGATGGCTCAAAAGAGTGGTCGTATTATCAATATATCTTCTACAGCTGGATTAAAGGGGACTCCTACATTAGGTCACTATACAATGTCTAAATTTGGTGTAATAGGACTTACCAAGACTTTAGCAAAAGAACTTGCTAAATATGGTGTCACTGTTAATGTTATTTGCCCAACAATGGTTAAAACCCCAATGACCGAAAGACCTGAGTTTATTTCCTATATCAATGGTATGAAGGGAACCAATTATAAGACCTTTGATGAAATGAATGAGGCTCTTTGCAAGAGCCGTGCCATGGGTGTAGCATTTATTGAGGCACAGGATGTCAGCAATTATGTTGTATGGGTTGCAACTTCCGATGAAGCTAAGTTAATCACAGGTGCATCTTTAGCACTTGATGCTGGTTCTATGCTATAAGCTATTGCAGATAACGTTAATACTATAGGAGGTACAAAAGATGGACCTAACAAAATTTATGGTTAAAGGTGCTGTTACAGAATTAGTTTCTACATTTGATGATAATGAAAAACTTGATTTAGGAATGTTTGAAAATGAGGTTGATTTCCAACTGGAAGCCGGTATTAAAGGTTTGTTTACAGGCGGATTTGCTAGTGAAAGTCTTTATACAACACAAGAAGAGAGAGTAGCAATGACCAAGGTTGCAGTGGAAAAAGCTAATGGTAAAGTTCCTGTAATTGGCAATATTGCAGAACTTCGTCCTTGTGATGCTCTTGCTCTGCTAAAATCATTAGAAGAAATAGGTGTAGACGCAGTTTGTGTTACTCAGCCTTATGTCTTAGGATATACACAGGATATGATGGTTAAATATTTCACTAAATTAGCAGAAAGCACAAAGCTTCCTGTGTATGTATATAATGCACCTCAGACTAGCAATACTTTAACTCCTGCTACAGTTGCTAAGATTGCTAACAACAATGAGAATGTTGTTGGTTATAAGGATAGTACACAGGATATCATTCATTTACAAAGTGTACAGGCTGGTATCAAAGAAGGGAAGCATTGGGAATGTGTTTCCGGTAGTGATGCTACTATCTTCCCTACTCTTACGGTAGGTGGTTGCGGTATCATTTCCTTGATTTCTGCTGTATTTCCAAAGCCTATTATTGACATCTGTGACATCTATTTCAGTGGCAATGTAGAAGGTGCCTTTGAGAAACAGAAAGAAATTCTTGAAATCCGTACTGCACTTAAAGGTGCTCCATTCCTTGCAGGTTACAAATATGCTGCAAGCTTAATCGGGTTACCTCTTGGCATTGTTCGCGCACCATTGTCAGATGCTTCTGATGCAGAAAAAGCTAAAATCAAGGATAATATGATTAAATTAGGACTTGTTAAATAAGTAATAGTATAAGATATATAGAGTTGGGGGCTGTTGCACAAAAACTTTGTTAAAAGTGTGACAGCTTCTTTAATTTGCATAAAATAACCGTTAAATGGGATTGTATCCAAGAAAATGCATGTATACTTTTAAAATTAAATAGAATTATGTAAAAAAATATGATACAATTTGTTGTATGCGTGAAATATTCGCGTATTAAGTACAAGGTATTTCATAAATGATAGTAATGCTGAGATACTAGATGTAATATTCGAAATATAACAACAAGGATTACTTTTATAGGTATACTATACTATTAAGGGAAAGAGGGATTAACAATGCGTATGGCAACTTTCAAAGGCGGCATACATTCTTATGATGGGAAAGATTTATCCAAAGAGAAAGTTACAAAAGTTATAATGCCAAAAGGGGACTTAGTGTTTCCGTTAGCACAGCACATTGGTGCACCGGCCACTCCGGTAGTAGCAGTGGGTGACACTGTTCTTATGGGACAAACTATAGCAGAAGGAAAAGATTTTATATCTGCTTCCATATGTAGTTCTGTTTCTGGGAAAGTAAAAGCTATAGCGAAGCATTTAGTGGCATCTGGCAGCATGGTAGAGTCGATTATTATAGAAAACGACGGAGAATATAAGACTGTGGAAGGCTACGGCGAGAAGCGGGATTATACCAAAATGACAAAGGAAGAAATTAGAGAAATAGTAAAGAAAGCTGGAATTATTGGTATGGGTGGTGCAGGTTTTCCAGCTCATGTAAAGTTAACACCGAAGGATGACGAAAAGATTGATTATGTCATTTTAAATGGTGCGGAATGCGAACCGTACCTTACCTCAGATTATCGGATGATGATTGAACGCTCTAAAGATATTGTGACAGGATTGAAAATCATTCTTACATTATTCCCTAATGCGAAAGGTATTATCTCTATTGAGAATAATAAACCGGAGGCAATTAAGGTAATGGAAGAAGCCATTGCTAATGAAAGTAATATCTCCATAAAAGTATTAAAGACCAAATACCCACAAGGTGCAGAGAGAAAATTAGTCTTTGCTACTTGCGGACGTAAGTTGAATTCTAGTTTGCTTCCAGCAGATGTTGGCTGTGTAGTAAATAATATAGATACAGTTATTTCGATTTATGAGGCTGTTTGTGAAAATATTCCAAGTATTCGTCGTGTTATTACGGTATCTGGGGATGCAATAGTAGATCCAAGTAATTTTATTGTAAAAACTGGTACTAGCTATGCGGAACTAGTAGAAGCTGCAGGAGGATTTATAGAAGAACCTGAGAAAATAATTTCTGGTGGCCCTATGATGGGTATGGCTCTTTATGATATCGATGTGCCAGTTACAAAAGCTTCCTCTGCATTACTTGCAATGAAAAAAGATCCAGTTGCTGAAGTAGCACAGAGCAACTGTATTAAATGTGGACGTTGTGCGACAGTATGTCCATGTCGTCTGCTTCCTGTTTTGATGGCTAAGGCTGTAAAGCAGGGTGACTTAGATAAGTTTGTCAGCCTTCAGGGTATGGAATGTTATGAGTGTGGCTGTTGTACGTATGCTTGTCCAGCTAGAATTCCATTGACACAGCAGTTTAAGAAGGCTAGAAAAGCAATCATTGCGGAAAGAAAAAAAGAGAAATAATACAGAGAGAGGTGTAAATTGTGAGCAAGCTATTAAACGTATCATCATCTCCGCATATCAGGGATCAGGTTTCCACCACAACTCTGATGGGAGATGTTCTCATTGCGTTATTCCCAGCTAGTGCTTGGGGCGTATATAAATTTGGATGGAATGCATTCTTTATTATACTTGCTTGTGTTCTTACAAGTGTTTTGACTGAGTATGTATATGAAAAATTAATGAAAAAACCGATTACTATTCATGACTTAAGTGCATTTGTAACAGGTTTACTTCTGGCATTGAACTTATCCCCAAGACTTCCAATTTGGATTGCAGTATTGGGTAGTATTTTTGCTATCTTAGTAGTTAAGATGCTTTATGGCGGTATTGGACAGAACTTTATGAACCCTGCTTTAGCAGCTCGTTGTTTCCTTCTAATCTCCTTTGGTAAGCAGATGTCTGAGTGGGGAACTTCCACAGATGCTATCACAGGTGCAACTCCACTTCAGTTATTGAAGGACGGTGGTCTTGCAGGCAATGCTGCAGATATCTTAAGTACAAATAAGATATCTCTTTGGGACATGTTCGTGGGAAATAAATTCGGATGTATCGGTGAAGTATCTGTGCTTATGATATTAATCGGTGCAGCTTATCTATTAATTCGTAGAGTAATTAGCTGGAGAATTCCAGTAATGTATATTGGTTCCTTTGTAATATTTATGGGTCTTTTTGGTGGCCATGGTTTTGATCTAACTTATTTGGCAGCAGAAGTATGTGGCGGAGGTCTGCTTATTGGTGCATTTTTTATGGCAACCGACTATACAACCAGCCCAATTACTTTCCGTGGTAAGATTTACTATGGTATTGTACTTGGACTTGTTACCGCTATATTTAGACGTTTTGCAGGTTCAGCAGAAGGTGTATCCTATGCGATTATCTTCTGTAATCTGTTAGTGCCATTGATAGAGAAGATTTCACTTCCTACAGCATTTGGTAGAAAGGGGGCAGCAAAGAATGTCGGCAAGTAAAGGAAATAACACTATAGTAAAGGATGCCATTATTCTCTTTGTAATTACATTAATTGCAGGTTTACTACTGGCATGCGTAAATTCGCTTACTGCTCCGGTTATTGCGGAAAAGAAAGCTGAAGAAACCAGAAAAGCTTACGCTTCTGTGTATACAGAGGCAGCTAATTTCAAGGATGATAAAGGTGAATTTAATGATATAGCAGAGACTTCTAAGGATTTATTGGCTGAAGAAGCCGGTATTACCAATACAACGATCAGCCAGATTTATGGTGCTTATGATAGTAGTGATAAGTTAATTGGTTATGTATTTACAGCATCCTGTAGTGAAGGATATGGTGGAGATGTTCCTATTTCTCTTGGGATTGATCTGAAAGGAACAATTACCGGACTTGAAGTATTAAGTAACTCTGAGACGGATGGATATGGTGCCAATGCATCGAAACCTGAATTTAAAGAGCAGTTTAAAGGTATCAATGCCCCACAGATTAGCTTTGTAAAGGATGGTAGTGCTAATGGAAAAGACCAGATTAATGGTGTAACAGGTGCGTCAAAAACCTCCAATGCCATCACTAAGGCTGTTAATGCATGTTTATACTATGCAACAAACGGCATAAAACATTAAGGAGGTGTAATGGTGAATAAGTATATAGAACGACTATATAATGGTGCAATACGAGAGAATCCTACTTTTGTTCTTATGTTAGGTATGTGTCCAACTTTGGCAGTAACCAAATCCGCTTCCGGTGGTTTGTACATGGGTCTTGCGACTACAGTAGTTTTGATTCTTTCCAATATGATGATTTCTGCTTTACGTAAGATTATTCCAGACAAGGTTAGAATTCCTGCCTATATCGTTGTAGTTGCATCTTTTGTAACGGCAGTACAGCTTATTATTCAGGCGTATCTACCTGCTGTCCAGGATCTTTTGGGTGTATACATTCCACTGATTGTGGTTAACTGTATTATCTTAGGCCGAGCAGAGGCATATGCCAATAAAAGCAGCGTAGGTCTTTCTGCATTTGATGGTATTGGTATGGGTATCGGGTTTACCGTTGCATTAACGATGATAGGTTTGGTTCGTGAATTCTTAGGGGATGGTACTGTATTTGGTCAAACAATCAGTTTCATACAGGATTACAAGATCAGTATCTTTACAGCAGCTCCTGGCGCATTCTTTGTACTTGCTTTATTAACCGGGCTTCAGAATAAGCTGAAGGCTCCAAGTGCAACTAATGTAGATCGAGGAAATGGCCAAATTGCCTGTGGAGGTAACTGCTCCGGATGTTCTGGTGCTGTATGTGCCAGCAATAAAGGTTTAATCGAAGCAGAGAAGGCAGCAGCCAAAGCAGAGAAAATTGCCAAGGCAAAAGCAGCAGCAGAAGCAAAAAAAGCAGCTACAGTTAAAAATGTAGATGTAGCTGGGAAGGAGGATTGATTTAGATGAAAGAATTAATTATGATCGTTATCACAGCAGCCTTAATTAACAACGTAGTACTAAGTCAATTCTTAGGTTTATGTCCATTCTTAGGTGTCTCTAAAAACACAAAAACTGCAGCAGGTATGGGCGGAGCCGTAATCTTCGTTATTACCATTGCATCTGCTATGGCCAGTTTAGTTTATGAATTTATATTAGTACCTTTAGATTTGGCATATCTACAGACAATCGTATTCATTCTTATGATTGCAGCCTTAGTGCAGTTGGTTGAGATGTTCTTAAAGAAATCTGTACCAGCTTTATATGAAGCCCTTGGTGTATACCTTCCGTTGATTACTACTAACTGTGCAGTACTAGGTGTGGCTTTGTTAAATGTACAAAGCTCCTACAATTTCTTAGAAAGTGTACTGAACGGTTTTGGTACTGCAGCCGGGTTCTTTATTGCTATTGTTATTATGGCTGGAATCCGTGAAAAAATTGAATTTAATGATTTTAGTGAATCCTTAAAAGGATCTCCTATCGTACTGGTAACTGCGGGATTGATGGCAATTGCATTTTATGGATTTGCCTCATTGACATTCTAAGGGAGGAGAAGGAACATGAGTCCTATTATAATCGCTACAGTTGTGGTGGCGTTAACTGGTTTGATCATCGGCATCCTTCTTGGAGTGGCTGGTGAAAAATTTAAGGTTCAGATAGATGAAAAAGAGCTAAAGGTAAGAGAAGCCCTTCCTGGTAATAATTGTGGTGGGTGTGGATATGCAGGTTGTGATGCTGCGGCCAAGGCAATTGCAGTAGGAGAAGCTGCTGTAAATATATGTCCTGTTGGTGGTTCCCCAGTTGCTGAGCAGATTGGTGAAATCATGGGTGTAAAAGCTGAGCTTGCTGAGAAGAGAGTGGCATTTGTAAAATGTGCCGGAACCTGCGACAAAGCATCTAATAAATCTAATTACTATGGTGTGATGGATTGTGTAGCTGCTATGTCAGCCCCTGGTGAAAGTGGAAAAGCTTGTGGTTATGGCTGTATGGGTCTGGGTTCCTGTGTAAGAGCTTGCCCATTTGATGCCATTCATGTAATCGATGGAATTGCCAAAGTAGATGTTGAGAAATGTACTGCTTGTGGTAACTGTGTCGCTATATGTCCAAAAAATATCATTGAGTTCGCACCTGCAGAAGCTAAGTTCTTAGTGCGCTGTAACTCCCTTGACAAAGGTAAGGAAGTTAAGGATAAATGTGATGCTGGTTGTATTGGCTGCGGTATGTGTGTACGTGCTTGCGAATACGATGCTGTTCATGTGGAGAATAACTTAGCTTACATTGACCAGAGCAAGTGTGTAAAATGCGGCAAGTGTGCTGAAAAATGTCCGACTAAAGTCATTCGTGATTTGGTTGCTGCAAATTAATAGTAATAAATATAAAGGAAAGGGAGTACTACTTATGGGATTAGGTGGTGCTCCTTTTTCATGGTTTTTTCTTCCACATATGTTAAAAAAACGTTTCCTACCCTTATCTTTGATAATTTATTATTACCACATTGGGGAGACACTAATAATATAATATATAAGCTTTTATTTGAAGTGAACACCCACAGTTAAGAAGTAGGAGGTTTCTATGAAATTTCGATTTCCCTTCCTAAAATCTTTGTTTTTGTTTTTTATTGGTGGCTTTTTGTATGGCATTGTAGAAATGTTGTTTAAAGGCAGTACACATATTTCGATGGTGATAGCGGGGGGACTAGCTTTTTTGCTGATTGGAAGACTGAATGAGGGAACCCATAACCCATCTCTACTTGGAATGATGGTCATTTCTAGTGTGATTATTACAGTAATCGAGCTGATTACAGGGATCATTGTTAATCTTTGGCTCCACCTAAACGTTTGGAATTATTCACACTTGCCGTATAATTTTATGGGTCAAGTTTGCTTACTATACTCTGGATGTTGGTTTATTCTATCCTTTATAGCAATAATAATCGATGATTATATAAGATATTTTCTTCTTGGTGGGAAAAAACCTCATTATCATTTTATGTAGAATTATAAGATTGTATACAAAATAATTAGAGGATTAAGTCAAAAAATACACAAAAGATAAGAAGTGTTACTTGTTAGAAGAAGGAAGATACCCTATAATATAGGTAGAATACAAGTAAAATTAATTATACTGTTTGGGGTGTAGTATTTATGACCAGAATTAAAGATATTGCAAAACAATGTAATGTATCGGTTTCTACTGTTAGTAAAGCCTTTAATGGATATCATGATATCAGTGACGAAACACGAAATAGAATACTTAATGCGGCTAGCTCTATGGGGTATACTGTAAAAAAAGCATTAAATGATAATAATGAGAGGACCTGTAATATTGGAGTTTTATACGAAGATGCATCCAATCAGGGGTTAAGGAACGAACATTTTGCGTATATAGTAGCTTCCTTTAAAGAAAAGGCTGCTCAGCAGGGTTATGATATTACGTTTATTGAACATAATATAGGAAATAACAGAATGTCTTATTTAGAACATTGCCGACGAAGAAACTTTGATGGTGTTTGTATCGCCTGTGCTGATTTTTTTGATCCAGAAGTAGTGGAGCTTGTAAACAGCAGCTTTCCAGTGGTAACTATCGATCAGGTATTTAATGAAGCAATTTCCATACTTTCCGATAATATGCAGGGAATGAGGCAGTTGACAGAATATATTATTTCCAGGGGCCACACAAAGATAGCTTATATATACGGAACAAAATCCAGTGTTACACATAATCGACTAGTAGGCTTTCATCATGCCGTTACAGACAATAAGATTACAATTCCAGAAGAGTATATAGTAGAAGGAATGTATAGAAGCGTGGATAGAACAGAGGAGATTACAGAAAGACTTCTTGACCTTTCAGATCCTCCTACCTGCATTATTGCACCAGATGATTATTCGGCTTTAGGTGTCATGAATGTGGCACGAAGAAGAGGACTAATGATTCCTGAAGACATTTCTATTGCTGGGTATGATGGTATGCCAGTTTCTCAAGTGTTGGAGCCGAAGCTGACAACCATTAAGCAGGATTCAGAGATGTTAGGTGCGGAGGCGGCCAGACAGTTGATTAATCTCATAGAAAATCCTATGAGGACTTCTTTAGATACCATCATGATGAAGGTAGTCTTGGTAAAAGGTGGTTCAGTGTCAAGAATTAATAGCTAATTGTAAACAAACAAGTACGACTATTATCGAGTAGTGTATTTATAACATGCATATTGATGAAAAAGGACTTATATGGTAAAATGTGCAATGAATAAACATTAAAAGGGAGAACATCATGAGACTTGTATCAACATCAATGTTGCGTTCGGATATGGTATTAGCAAAGCCAGTATACCACAGAGACTGCCTGATTCTTAAAGTCGGTCAAAAAGATTTGAAAAGATTCGCCAATAATTTACATAACATGGGAATTGAATATGTATATGTTGAAGATAATAAGAGTAATGGGATAGAGATTCCAGATGTTGTATCTGAAAGTACTCGTGTAAAGTGTAAGAAAATTCTTCGTACTACATTGGATGACTATGCAAAGAAGAGTACACTTGATGCAAATGGAGTTATAGATGTTGTAGATGAGATAATAAAAGAAATACTTTATAACAAAGATGTGCAGGTAAGTTTAAATGATATAAGTGCTACAGATGACTATACCTTTTCTCATTCAGTCAGTACAACGGTTTATGCACTTTTGATAGCAAAGGAGCTGGGGTATAGTCGCAGTATGCTACAGAAGCTGGCCGCTGGGACTATGTTACATGATATGGGTAAGGTATTACTGAATAAAGCTGTTTTGTTTAAAGAGGATCATCTAACTGCGGAAGAATTTGAATATATTAAACAACATACTGTATTGGGGTATCAAGCACTGAAACGATGTTCCAGTATTACAGAATTGTCTAGAATTATTTCTCTATTACATCATGAACGTATGGATGGATCTGGTTATCCCCGAGGAGTTCAAGCTGGTAATCTACATGAATTTGCAAGAATTGTTGCGATTGCAGATGTTTATGATGCACTTACTTCCAATCGATGCTATCGGAAAAAATGGTCCAATGAAAAGGCTGTTAACTATTTGATTGAATGTTCCGGAACTAAGTTTGATGCTCAACTGGTGGGGGCATTTGTCCAACAAATTGCTATTTATCCAAATGGCTCAATGGTAAGATTATCTGACATGACCTATGCTATCATTCAAAAGCAAAATCGTAGTTTACCTCTTCGGCCAATAGTTCGTGTGGTAGCGGATAGTGAGGGGAATGATATTGAGATGTACGAGATGGATCTTATGAAAGAACTGTCTATCACAATTATAGAAAGTGAATTGGAGATATTGAATAAAAAGTCTCAGTTTGAAATGGATAAGTAACGTGTGCTAACGGTTTGTCTTAATGGAGGAGTTAAAGTAGATGTTTAAAGTATTAATTGCCGATGCGGATTCATCAACTGTAAATCTGATTGAAAAAGTAATAAGTGATAAACTGAAAGAGGCAAGATTAGTTGGCGTTGCAAAAAATGGGAGTGATGCTGTGGTGGAAACCATAAACCAGGAGCCAGATCTCATTATTATAGCAGTTAAGATGGCCGGACAAAACGGCTTAGAGACAATAAAGCAAATTAGAAGTTTTAACAAAAGTGTGCATATAATTATTGTATCTGCTTATGATTATTTTGAATTTGCTAAGGAAGCCATGTTGCTTGGAGTAAATAATTACCTTCTGAAACCTATAACCGTACAGCAGATGTATGATGCGATACAAAGAGAGTTTATTAGCCTTCGAGAAGAATCTGATAGAATAAAAAAATTTAGAGAAGAAGAGCATATATTCAATACTGCCCTTCGCTTTGTAGAGCATAACTTTATCTATGGCATATTGTTTAATCCAGGTTATAGCTCAGAAATCAATCAGTATATAGAACTTATTGGTGTTGGAAAAGTTGGATACATGATGAATATAGTTGTTTCTCAAAATTATAGAGAACAATATTTGGACTTGGATCGTGTTGTTTCACAGGTTCAACGAAGGGTAAAGACTATTATCAGTACACGTGAAAAATGTGCAGTTGGTCCACAATTAATGAACCGTATTATGGTATATGTAACAAGTGATCGAGCAAAGGATGCCAAAGAGGTACAGATTGAATCGGTTAAAATTGCTAGACAGGTAAGTGCGGGTCTGAAAGATACATTTGGGATTGACACCTTTATAGCGATAGGAAGTGTAAAGCCGATTGAATATATACATGAAAGCTATCTAGAGGCCATTCGATGTACCAAGTACATGCAGGAAGGTCCTGTGATTCATTATAAAGAGATACGATATAAAAGCTCCACGGTAAGTCATGAATATTATGAACTTATGAATTCTTTGGTCGAAAGTGTTAAGTACAATCGTAATGAGACCCATGATATATTTTCTGGTATCATTGAGTCATTAAGACCTCAATCTTCAGTGGAACGAATCAGTCGTCTAATTGAGCTACTATTTGTAATAAGTTATGAGGCTAAGAAAGAATACAAGGTTCAGAATCTATGGCTAGATTATTATCTGGATTATAATGAAGTACTTAATTATACAGTTGAGGAACAGGAGAGTTGGGCGTGGAGAAGATTTAATACGCTGCTAAGGGCATTAAAAAATGAAAAAATGGATCGTAAAACCAGTATTGTAAATATTGCTATTGGGCATATTAACAGACATTTTACAGAAGAAGTTACCTTAAATGACATTGCTACGTACGTCAATCTAAGCCCACAGCATTTTAGTAAGATTTTTAAGGAAGCCACAGGTTTTGGTTATGTAGAGTGGGTAAATAATTTAAGAATAACTAAGGCAAGAGAGTTGATGGGTAATTCCGATCGTACTATAAAGGAAATATGTTTTATGGTAGGGTATAATGATCCCAATTATTTTAGCCGCATTTTTAAAAAATATGTAGGAATCAGTCCAACAGATTATATGCTAGAAAGAGAAAAACAGGAAGACGAAAGAGAGTAAGTGGCTCTTTCGTCTTCTAGCCTGTAAATGTAAGTTTATACCTTTTCCACATATTTATATGAAAAGATATTGACGGAATCGCGAGATTATGCTATTCTAAACTAGCGATGGAAGAGGTCTTTTTTTTATGCCTAAAAATCAATGATGACCGTAAACAATAACACAAATAGAATTTATAGTGGAGGTGGAATCTGTGCGCGTAAAAATCACATTAGCTTGTACAGAATGTAAACAACGTAATTACGATATGACAAAAGAAAAGAAAGCACATCCAGATAGAATGGAAACTAAAAAGTATTGTAAGTTCTGTAAATCACACACTTTACACAAAGAAACTAAGTAATGAAGCTTATGCATAGCCATAGGTTAATTTATTGAACACTGTCAGTAAATATAGTTATATTTGCGTGAAAGGAATGTGAATGATATGGGAGAAGCTATTAATAATGCAGAGGTAGATTCTAAGAAAGATGCTCCAAAGAGTTCTTCTAAGGATGTTACTCCAAAAAAAAATAGATTTAAATCCTTAAAATCTGAGTTTAAGAAGGTGACTTGGCCTGATAGACCAACTCTGATTAAGCAGACAATAGCTGTTTTAGTTATTTCTACAATTGTAGGCGCTTTAATTGTCGGAGTAGATACATTATACAAGATGGCATTTCATATAATAGGTATCTTTGGGGTACTAGGTTAGGGTGATAAGATGGCGGAAGCAAATTGGTATGTTGTGCATACTTACTCAGGATATGAGAATAAGGTAAAAGCAAATATTGAAAAAACCATCGAAAACAGAAATCTGCAGGATCAGATCTTAGAAGTATCGGTTCCTATGCAGGAAGTTGTAGAGATGAAAAATGGTAGTAAAAAGAAGGTAAGCAAGAAGATGTTTCCTGCTTATGTTCTAATTAACATGGTTATGAACGATGATACATGGTATGTAGTTCGTAATACAAGAGGTGTGACTGGATTTGTTGGTCCAGGATCAAAGCCGGTACCATTATCTGAAGCTGAGATGAGAAGTATGGGACTGAAGAGCAACAATGATGTTCAGATCGACCTAGAGGTTGGGGACACAATTATTGTTGTAGCAGGCGCATGGGAAGACACAAGCGGTGTCATTACTCATATCAATAATCACAAGCAGGTTGTTACCATTAATGTGGATATGTTTGGTAGAGAGACTCCTGTTGAGATTAGCTTTACAGATATTAAAAAGTTGTAGACGTCTGGTATTTACTAGATGGTGGGAGGGAAGACTCCCGATAACACCACAAATTTCAGGAGGTATGCTATAATGGCAAAGAAAGTTACAGGTTATATTAAATTACAAATTCCAGCTGGAAAGGCTACACCAGCACCACC
>JAEZPG010000012.1 GCA_023413555.1 Bacillota bacterium
CCTGCCCTGGTCCTCATTGTTTCCGGTGTCATTCTAATTTGATTAGCCATTATTAATCCTCCCTTCCCCTAGTTTATCTATGACTAATAGCGTATCGCTAGAGCCACCCTGTAAAGATGTATATGTAGATATAGATGTAAAATATTACCATACATCCATATTATCCCAATAAAAAAAACTAGTCAAGGGGAAAGTAAAAATATAGAAATATTATATAGAATATGGAAAATGAATAACATGTATGATAATATATATAATGAAAACCTATAACATGAAAATAAAATGATAGTGTGAGAAGGAAAGTTGAAGAATCAGCAATCGGAGGATGAAACAGAACAGGTAAGGACGTACTACATACCACCATCCTATTATAAAATTGCAGGAATTAATCCTGACGTAGATGTTGCTTCTGTTAAATCATAAGAGAGTGATTACTATACAGAGGTTAATGTTAAAGATGAAGGAATGTAGATTAGGCTAACGGAGAGGCAAAGTGCGGATCATCTGATTGGAGTACGCATATTAAGTTTGTCAACTATCATACGGGTATACGAGTATTCGAGGGGAATCTGCAAAGGATAGATTTTAAATAGGAGAGAAAGAATGGAAGGGTAATTCAATTACACATTCACATAATAATTATATCAAATGGGGGTAAAAAGTTGTTTAAGAAAAGAAAGCTACTTAGAGGAGGAATGGCAGTCTTCATCTTATTTATCATCTTGTGTTGGGGAGGTCCAACATCAAGAGCAGACACAACTGCAGTTTGTACTGTCAATGGGCAAGGCTATGATTCCTTTCATACTGCGTTGTTGGAAGCTGTGAGAATGTCACAGGAGAATAGTGAAAGGAAGGCTCTTGTAGAAGTAAATGCAGATTGTGATTTGATCTACAATGAGGACATTCATTTGGGGGACTTTACAACAGGTGATGCGTTTGAGTTGAACGAGGAGATAGAGATTACCTTAGATTTAAAAGGGCATAAAGTTGCCTATCGACCGAGATATTCAACCTCGCCTCCTATGCTTCCCATAGCAAAGAACTGTTCCTTTATACTCAAAGATTCTGTTGGTGGAGGTGAATTATATTCACAAAGTGGCACCGATACAATGGTATATGTGTATTATGGGGGAAAGTTTACTATGGTAAGCGGGACTATACGCACTATGGTTAGTCCGGATGTAGAGGAGAATCCGTTTATACTAAAGAGTGGGACAGGAATATACCAGGAGTTTGGTGGAGAGATAGTGATTAATGGAGGAAGTGTCTACGCAGGAAGACCCCTACATATACGAGGGGGATTTCAAGACATTCCATACTATATTGAAATCAATGGAGGCCTTTTTCAAGGGGTTGGTTCCTCAATTATTAATACTGGTTCACCGGTATCTATTAATGGTGGGAGTTTTATTAGTACTTATAATAAAAAGGTAAATGGTAACATTTGTAGTGCTTTGCGTCTGCTTTATTTTGATGACCCACCTCTTCTTGCAGTAAAGATTAAGGGGGGTACCTTCAAGGCCCTTGATGCAGGTATAGCATTCTTCTACATGGAAGATACATCAATTGAGAGATTTAATAACTTCCTTTTACCACAATGTGTGACAGATGGATATAACCTATACGGCAGGAATAATCAACTAGCCAGTCTGGCAAAAACGAAGGTGTTTAATCCGCCTGGTAATGATTATTCTTTTGTGGAATATGAATATATGATCTATACCCCAAGCTATGTTAGGGTGACAAAAGGCGGAACGGTGAAGCTTGCTGCCAATGGAGGAGCGGTCACTAAATCCACCGTTTCCCTAGGTTACAATGGAGTGGTTGGCTCCCTTCCGATACCAAAAAGGACTGGATACTCCTTTAAGGGTTGGTATTCCAAAATTATAGGAGGACAGAAGATAACGTCCTCTACAAGGTATACAGCACAGTCGCCACAGATTCTATATGCACAGTGGGAACCGGTAAGCGTGAAACTATCCTTTGATGCCAATCGAGGAACTAAGTTAGTAAGGAAAAGTATAACGGTAACATTTGGTAAGAAGATAGCATCGTTGCCAAGAGTACAGAGAAGAAATTATCAGTTCACAGGATGGTATACCAAAAAGGTAGGTGGAACGAAAGTAACATCTTCTACCGTCTCTAAATATATAAAAAAGGCTACTTTGTATGCCCATTGGTCTAAGGTAAGCGTCAGGCAAGCCAGTATTACCAGCTTGAAAAGTAAGTCCAAAAAGCTCTCCATAAAGTGGAAAGCCATTTCAGGAGTGAAGGGATATCAGATTAATCTATCTACCCATAAGAGCTTTAAAAAAGGTGTGAAGATATATCAGGTTACAGGTAAAAGTAAGACCATTACTAAGCTAAAGAAGGGTAAGCGGTATTACATTCGGCTACGGGCATACACATATGACTCCACAAAGGGCAAGGTATATGGGAAGTGGAGTAAGACATATTACATAAGAATACGGTAAGAATAAGAGTAGAATGAGGTTCTGTATGCGGAAGGAGAATAATAATGAGTAAACGAATAAGTCTTTATGATAGCAATATTGTTGCAGAAATACCAGAGGATTTCACATGTATGTCACGGGAAGAAGCTGAGGAGTTCTTTAAATTAGAGATGCCAGAGCAAGTATATAGTAATAGGAACAAGTCAGCATTTATTACTCTAAATAGGAATGGACAGGAGCTGACATCGGAAGGAATTGAAAAACGGTTGAATGAATACTATACCATACATACTAGGGTAGTTCCCAATTTTAAGAATGCTAGTTTAGCCAAGCGCTCGCTAGAAAATGGCGTTGAGATAGGTGCATTACAGTACACATCAACTTCTGCAACAAAAGATTTATATAATACTTGTCTGCTAATCCCAGTGGATGGAAAGGAAGTTGTAATTACCATGCATTGTGAACTGGAGCAGGCAATGACACAGGGGAAGGAGTTTTTGGACGTACTTGCCTCAATTGAGTGGGAGGAGAATAATGAAAAACAATCATAGAATGGTAGGAGCACCATTAATGATGGTAGATACCACCCTCCGATAATTTAATGCGAATAGCAATCAATATAAATCAGCAGATTCTTGATACGGGTTCATCCGATTGGAGTACACATATTAAGTTTGTCAATTATCATACGGGGAAAACAGTATTCTAGGGGGAACTGCCAAAGGATGGGTTTTGAATAGGAGAGAAAGAATAGAAGGAAAGTTATAATTAATACGTGAAAAGTCTGGGGGTAATTGATACCACCAGACTTTTGGTTTTCAAGCTATCTGTGCGCTACCGGTCTATCCCTGTCTATCCACTGGAACGATAGGTCAAAACGAGACTGTAAAAATATATTAAAATAAACTAAATATTTACAATATATAGAAAAATAAAGGAGTGTATGATAATATAAAGATGCGGGAAGAGTAATTCGTTCACACATTCACATAACAATTATATCAGAGGGAGAGTTTACTATGGAACGCCATTAAAGGTGTGAAGGGATATCAGGTTACAGGTAAAAGTAAGACCATTACTAAGCGAAAGAAGGGTAAGCGGGAGGAGAAAATTGAAGTTAAAGGTTAAGAGAAAATCAGATCAAGTATTTATCTATGTAAAACTCACTTCAGGAGAACAAATAAGCAGCCGAGAATTGGATGTGTTATCAACTCATGGCATTCGGGGATTTCTTAAGCCTCTACAATATGCGAAGAAGACGATTACCTATATTGCTCCGGACTGTATTAGTATGGAGCAATATTTAGAAAAAGCCATTAGTGAGTACGAGTTTAATTACATAATGAAGCAGATGGTTTCCGCCATTGGCAAGATAGAGAATAATAATCTCATGCTAGCCAATCTCTGCTTTGATATGCAATATGTATATGTGAACCAGGCTACGAAGGAGGTACTTTTTATCTATCTTCCGATTCTGCAGTATAGCAGTACGATTAATGTAATCGGGTTCATGAACCAATTTATCAGTTTGGTAAAAATGATTGGCAATGTGGGGTTAATAACGGAGTATAAGAAATTCTTTGCGGATGTGAATCAATCTGTATTAAAGCAGATAGAAGTATATATTGAAAAGCAATCGGGTGTTAATAACAGACCTTTTAGGACTCCTACACCCATACAAGAGGAGGGGACAACCATACTTCACGGGAATTCTTATGGCAACGAGACCGGCATTTTGGAAGAGGAAGAGACGGCGCTACTTGCTATGGTTAGTAATCATCCTGGGGTAAAAGAAGAGCCTTTTCCACCGTTCCAAGCCATGCGCTATCCTAGCCTACTTCGAGTGTCTACCGGAGAGACAATAGAGTTGTCTAAACCTGTGTACCGCTTTGGGACAGAAAGACGATTAGTAGATTACTGTATTACCAATAACAATATAGTTAGTCGAAGTCATGCAGATATTATTGTACGGGGGAATCGATTTTATGTATATGATCATGCTTCCACCAACCATACGTATATAAATAACACGGTGATACCACCTAAAGCAGAGATAGAGTTTTATGATGGCAATACACTTAGATTTGCTACGGAAGAGTTTGTATTTCATAGGTAATTTAGTTCTCCCTTATGGGTGTTTGAGGGGTTATAGATTAAATAGGAGAAGGTGTTTAAATTGCAGTTTATGGTTACTGCGGATTCGGATGTTGGATTAAGGAAAACTACAAATCAGGACAGCGTCTTAGTAAAACATGCAATGACTTCTGTGGGTGAGATTGTATTGGCTGTTCTATGTGATGGTATGGGTGGACTAGAAAAAGGAGAGTTAGCAAGTGCTACTGTAATCAGAAGATTTGCCCAATGGTTCGATTATGAACTACCTAATGAGATCAGTACATTGAATATGGATGTGATTGCCTCTAAGTGGGATCTGATGCTTAAGGAAATAAATGTACGCATACAGGAGTATGGCAACACACATAATGTAAGCTTAGGCACTACCTGTTCTGGCATCCTATTTATAGAGAATCATTATCTAATTGCCCATATAGGTGATACAAGAGTGTATTATATAGGAGAGTCTCTACAGATACTTACCGCCGATCATACAGTAGTAGGGCGAGAGGTGGGCATGGGATTGCTTACTCATGAGCAGGCAAAGAAAGACCCCCGCCGGAATGTATTACTCCAATGCATCGGGGCCTCCCAAAGTATTGTTCCACAGATTGTTCAAGGAGAGACTGCTAGAGGGATATACATGCTATGTTCGGATGGTTTTTTTCACGAGATTACGGAAAATGAAATTATATTAGCATATCGCATAGAAGACCAATTGGATAAAGCCACAATGCACGAGAAGTCGAAACACTTGATTGAACTGGTAAAGACTCGTCATGAGAAGGACAATATTTCAGTGATTCTTATTAAAGTAATGTGAGGGGATGAGTATGACTGATATAGGAACAATAGTAGATGGGAAATATGAGATATTAAAACAAATTGGTAAAGGCGGTATGTCTGTTGTATATCTGGCAATGGATAACCGTTTGAATAAACAATGGGCCATAAAGGAGATTCGAAAAAAGGGTACCTACCAAAATGATCAGGTTATTATCAATAGTCTACTTGCAGAGGCGAACTTAATGAAGCGTCTGGATCATGCGGCATTACCTAGAATCGTAGACATTATTGACAATGGTCAGACAATATACATCATCATGGATTATATAGAGGGAGAATCCTTGGATAAGATTCTTAAAGAAGATGGTGCTCAGCCGGAAAAGCTGGTATTAGATTGGGCCAAACAACTTTGTGATGTGTTAGATTACCTACATTCTCAAAAACCACCTATTATATATAGAGATATGAAACCAGGCAATGTGATGTTAAAGCCGGAAGGGAATCTTAAGGTAATTGATTTTGGAATTGCCAGAGAATATAAAACGGAGCATACAGCAGATACTACCATACTTGGTACAAAAGGATATGCACCACCAGAGCAGCATGGAGCTCGGCAGACGGACACCCGATCTGATATTTATGCCCTAGGTATGACCATGCATCATTTACTCACCAATGTGGATCCCCGGCAAGCAGATTATGTCTATATTCCTATTAGGCAATGGAACCCAGAATTATCAGAAGGCATGGAGGCAATTATTAATAAGTGTACGGCATTAGATCCAGACAACCGTTATCAGGGCTGTTCGGAGTTAATGTACGATCTGGAACATCCGGAGCTGATAACACAAGGATTTAAGAGGACGCAAAAGCGGAAGCTTAAACTGGTGGTTGCAGCCAGCATTCTTAGTATTGTATTTCTCATAGTAGGGTGTACTTGTAGAGTATTAGCAAGAAGTATTAGAGATAATGATTATGAACTCCTGACTTCCATCGTGGAGGCCACTGCTTATGAAGAGAAAATAGAGAAATACAAACAAGCAATTAATATCTATCCTTATCATCCAAAGGCCTATATGTGCATGTTAGATGCATTTGAGAATAATGGAAGGTTTGGTAAAGATGAGAACAGTGTCTTCCTGGCTCTATACAATGCCAATAAAGACGGGCTGGATCCTAGTGATACTGCGGTAGCAGAACTAAACTATCAAATAGGGATGATGTATTTTAACTATTACAAAGAGGACGAAGGGACACAGAATTATTCGTCGAGAGTACAAAAAGCCTATCCATTCTTTGCTGCTAATGTGGAGAATAGGGCAAGTGCCACAGAATTCAAAAGCAAAGAGCTCTCTGATTGTTACTATCAGATATGCTCTTTCTATAAACAATACATATTAAACTCGATTCATGTAGAAGAAGCTTCTAAAGAGGATTATGAGAAGCTACTTAAGATTATGAATCACTCGTTAGATAGTGTGAGAACGGAGGGAGCATATAATCAACTCTCTTTATACAATGGAACAATCATGCTTTTATATGACCAGAGAGTGAATATGGCAACCATGGATCTTTCCCAAAAGTCAGTACTGGATCTGTTTGATAACGTCTATAACAGCGTCACTCATCTAGTGGTACAGAAAGAACAATCCAAAAAACTACAGAATGAAATTATAAATCATTATAGGGAATACAGAGAGGCAATCAATCGAGCATATACCAATAGTGGGGAGAGAACTAAGAATGGCAGATAGATTGATCACAATATCCATAATAGCATTTATACTGGCAGGGGTATTTGTACTATTGGCAGTATTATTCAGTATTAAGTTCAATATACCTAAGATTTTGGGAGAGCTAACAGGGCACACAGCGAAAAAAACCATAGCTAGAAGGCGAAGGGAAAATGAACAGAATAGAGAGAAAGTGAGTAATGTTCCATCTAAGGAGGTTACCAGACTATTAAATGAAGGGGTAGACAAGAAACAGGAAGTAGAAGAAATACATACGGAACGACTGGAGGATGCGACTTGTCTTTTAGACCAGCAGCCCAAAGCAGCACCATTTTCCATTATAGATGAGGTGATTCTGGTGAACACAAGTGAAAGAATAGTGTGAGAATAATATAGTATATTATGGGGAGGGTAAAAGGTTATGTTTAGGAACAGACCAAAAGGCTTCAGTAAGATGATTGCTATTCTAGTATTAGTAATTTTGATAGTGACTTCTATTGTAGACCGACAATTTATGACCGCTTTAGCTAATACAGATGAAAAGGTACTTTTGTTCACAGTAACAGCGACCCGTGCAAGCGAGAGTAATCCAGGTGAGGCAGTGTTTGTGGAAGGCGCAACCGTGACAGTGATTATGAATAATTCAGAGGGGATACCACAGACGTATACCGGAGTTACAGATAGTAGTGGAGTGGCATTTATAGAAAAGTCCAAAGAGGATACAGTGACTGCTTCTACAGCCAGTATCAAAGTGGTTAAGGAGGAGTGGTATTACTATAATCCTTCCTTTCCAATTACCAGTGAGACGGTAAATATAGATACCGTATTACAGGAGGATAAAGAGGCACCCAGAATTACTAATGTAACCATAGCTCCTGAGAGCTGGGCGAGAGAAAAGACAGTCACCATAGAAGTAGAAAAGGAAGAGCCAGGGTTAACCTATCGTTTTAATAACGGACCATGGCAAAACAGTAATAAGTTTTCTGTAGAGACGGAGGGAAACTATAGAGTAGAGGTCCAGGACATTGTTGGAAATACTATTTCCCAATTCATTTATGTGGAAACAATAGACAGAGTGATACCTCATATAAAATCCGTTTCTATAGATAATGAGAACACCTGGACTAACCAACCAGTGAAGGTATCCATCAATGCTTGGGATGAGCAATCTGGCTTAGCTGATTCCGGGGCTTATAGAATAGATGAAGGAGAGTGGCAAAAGGGGAATGAGTTTTGGTTGAATGATGCTGACCAGCATACATTATCAGTACAGGATAAGGCAGGTAATATTGCTACTTCCGGAGCCTTTTCGGCCACACATTTTGACAATGTAAAACCAGAGATAACAAAGCTAATGGTGCAAATAAAGGGGAAGTATGTGGATGCCAGTACAAAGGTATATAACAGTGGAGTATATGCTTTTCATATTGTTGCCACAGATAATAAATCCGGTATCACTAGCTATAGTACTGATGAGAAAGAGTGGAAAGAATGGAAAGAAAATAATCTGATGTTTTTGACGATTAATGAAGGTAAGTCAATTAACTTCTTTGTAAAAGACAGAGCTGGTAATATCTCGGAAGCTTATGTACTTAGTCCGACCCTAGATACCGAAGCTCCTGTACTCAAGGATGTACAGGCAGATATTGAGACTAACACAAATCAACCGATTACCTATACAGTTACCGCTGATGACAATCCAGGAGGTTCTGGTATTGCAGATTATGGAATATCAGAGAGTGATAATGGGACTGCCATACGATGGAATGAAGATGCAGCTCATAATACATTTGTGATTGGGGATGATCAGGTACATTACCTCTATGTCAAAGATAATGCAGGGACTGGTAATGTTTCTGAGCCATGGCGTATTCAGGCAAGCAACTTCTGTAATATTAAACCTATCATCAAACGTATCGACACGACACCATCCTTGCGTGAATGGACCAATAAAACCATTCAGTGTTCTGTTATAGCGGATGCCAATAAGAATGCTTCCGGAGTGGAGTTCCCTATTGTAGGGTATGCTATGGACCCCAAAGATCTACAGGATAATGACTGCTGGCAGGCAGGCAATACATTTACAATCGCAGATACTTCATCACATGTCTTCTATGTGAAGGACAGTGTGGGGAATATTTCGGAGGCGACCTATGTATCTGCCACTTATTATGATGGGAGGAAGCCGGAAGTCGTAGTAAATCCGGAAAGCGGATATCCAATCCATATTACAAAGGAACAAGGATGGACCTTTATTCCTAATTGTGGGAACTTCTATAATAGCAGTCTTAGAATCAAAGTGAGTGCAGAGGATAATGAGGAGAATGGGAAGCATGCTTCCTCCGGTATTGCCTACTATTCGTTATATCTTGATGATGCGGTCCGGGGACAGCTCAATATACCACAATTATTACATAACAACTCCGGTTCCTTTATTTTGAATAAAGATATCATAGACAATTTTAAGGGGACCATGAGATTGGTGGTTGTAGATAGAGCGGGTAATTCTCTAGAGGTACCAATTGATACAAGTAATTCTAACCTTAGAAAGATAGATGGCTGGGAGGATGGTCAGATTGTTATCGATAATACCCCTCCAGTGATTAATCAGGTAACACCGGCCAATGGTGCTATCTATAAGAGCAACTACAAAATGCAATTTGGAATTACGGATGCGTGGGCAGGAGAGCAATCCGGCATTGCTCAAGTGAAAGTTACCGTAAATGGGACACAGGTATTATTTAAGGATTATACCAACAAAACCAGTATGGTAAAGAAGGACCAGTACTCTTTGTTAACAGAGATTCAAAAGGAAATGGTAAATGGAGTAAAGATTGCTAACTGGAATAACGGAAAATTGGATGTAGTGATAGAGGCATATGACAATGCCAGTAATCCAGCTGTAGCTAGAACCTTCACCGTATATGTAGATCAGACGGCTCCCGTCATTCAAGGATTTCAGTTTTCTTTGAATTCTATGATTGATGTACCAAAGAATGGGGATGTCTACTCCGCTGTTCAGGATGCAGTGCTTGCAACCTCATATGGGTATTATTTTAAGAAGGCTGTCAAAGTTACTGTCATAGCAGAGGATTTACAGCATAATAAAGAAGCGATTGCCTCGGGAGTTGCCACCATTAAGGTATATCTGAAAGAAACAAAGAGCGGACAACTGTATACAGTCTCTGCGAATGGTGGACAGATACATAAAATTAAGTCTCTGGATCAGGCACAACTAATTAAAACCAATTCTAACTTATCGTTTGTTGTACCTATGAATTTTAAAGGACAGATCTATGCGTTAGCTGTAGATAAAACGGGCAATCTACCCCCAGCGTCTAAAGGCTGTGTGTACTGCCTAGACCAAAACGTTGATAAAAATGGATTTGTGCATCCTAACGGAGTAATTACAGAGAATCTTTCCTTACATAAGAGTACCTCAGAGATTAGCTTTAGCATGCCAAAAACAGATAAGCTCCAAACCAATACAAGTAAATTCTATTATCATGGTGTAGCTAGTAGAGATAAAGGATTAGACTATGGCAATCGAGAAGAAGCCCCGTTATATGATAGCTCATTTAAGATGGGACTTAACATTAGTGATAACTACTCAGGGATTAGAGAGATTAAGTGGACATTGATCGAAGGAGATAAGGAAACAGTAAAGAACGTTACTGTAAGCAATCAAGGTGATATTAGTGGAGATACCAGAGGCTGGAAAGTGATTAAGGAGGCGGGAAGTAATCTTATCTGTCGGTTAGAGAATAAGAGCATTGTTATCAATGGTAATTATAATAATATGACAATGGTGGTAGAGCTGACAGACCGGGCTGGTAACAAGACCTATGATTACTACACTTTTGGTATCGACCAGACATCGCCAACCATTGACATCACGTATGATAACAACAGTAGTAAAGGCGATGATGCTAGCTACTTCAAAGAGTCCAGGAAAGCAACCATAGTAGTTACAGAGCGTAATTTTGATCCTCAAAGGGTGATGATAAAAGTAACAAGTGACAAAAGTGAGGTTCCTGTTAAGTATACTTGGAAGACGACACTCGGAAGAGGAAATGGGGATGGTACTAAGCATACGGCTACCATTCTATACGAGAACGATGGAGATTACTCCTTTGAAATTGCCTGTACAGATGCAGCAGCAAACAAGAATAAGGCGGTGGATTATCATAACTCTGTAGCGCCAAAGACTTTTATTGTGGATAGGACCAATCCAGTCATTCGAGTTAGTTATGACAACAATGCTGTAAAGAATACAAGGTACTTTAAAGCAAACCGTACGGCAACGATTGTAATTAATGAACATAATTTTGATGTGTCTAAAGTGAAAATTAAGCAAACGGCAATTCTAAATGGAAAGCCTATAGATCAGCCAAAAGTAACTTGGTCAGCCAATGGTGATAACCATGTTGCTACCATACAGTACAATGCAGACGGAGAGTATACCTTTGATGTGTTGATGGAAGACAAGGCTGGCAATGAATCCAAAGAGGTGCAGTATGGTGAATCAGCAGCAGGCAAAAGCTTTGTCCTCGATAAAAAGATTGATAAGCTAAAGGTTCAAGGCATTGGCAATGGTAAGGCATATAAGGGAGAGGTAGTTCCTACTATTAGCTTCTCAGATCTCAATTTTGAAAAGTCTAAAGTTGTACTTACCAGGATTCAGATGGACGGAACGGAAGTTGATGTAACAGACCAATTCATTAAGAATATGAAGATGAATGCAACTGGTGGTTCTGGAACGAATAACACATTTGCTAAAGTAGCCGATGTGGATGGAATATATAGATTATCTGTAAGTACCACAGATAAAGCCGGTAATGTAAATTCCGAGAATGTGCAATTTACAGTGAATCGTTTTGGCTCTGTATATAAGTTTAATAGCTACCTCAGTAATCTGTCAGGCAATGGTGGAGCTTATACACGAGAAGTCAATGATAACCTGGTGATTAATGAATACAATGCAGCTGATTTAGTGGAAGGCTCTCTTGTTATAACAATCACCCACGACGGAAAACCACTGGAGAATGTTCAATATGACATGAAAGCTATTAAAAATACACAGGTTGCATCAGGGAAAACGGGCTGGTCCGAATACCAATATACCATAAATAAGGATAACTTTAAGCAGGATGGTGTCTATAAGGTATCGGTATCCTCACAAGACAGAGCAGGGAATGCCCCTGAAAACACGAATTACAAGGATAAGTCAATTGTGTTTCGTGTAGATACCACAGCTCCGGAGCTGACTAGTATTACCGGCTTGGAGAAGAGCATTGTAAATGGGAAGGATTTAAAAGTAAGCTACAATGTATACGATACAATAGGAATCAAGTCCATTACAATATATAACAATAATAAACAAATAGGGAATGTGGTCACTGATTTTTCGGGAGACTCTAATAATTATACAGGAAGCTTTACCCTGAAAGAGGATAGTACTACTCAGAAAATTAGAATAGTAGTAGAGGATATGGCAGGGAATATTACGGATACGGATGCTGATACCTTTCAAAGTTCTTATCCATTTAATAAGGTCATCACCATTTCTACAAGCTTGTTTATCCGTTGGTATGCCAATACGCCTGTCTTCTATGGAACAATTATTGGCGGTGTAATCTTTATCATGCTACTAGGTATCGTTATCTTGATAAAAAGGAGAAAGCATAATCTTCCTGAATAAATAGTAGGACGTGGAGGATAAGAATGGAACCATTATATAAGAGGAAAAACGTAACGGAATTATACTGTGGGGCTAATTTTATGTATGTTCTTAGTGACAATACAGAGTTCAATATGACGGAATATAAGGTTCTTTTGAATCAGGGAAGTAAAGAGTTTATTCGGTGTATGAAGCTATTCGTCAATGGAAGGAAGGCTTTGTACTATCAGACCAATAACCTGCTACCATTCACCAGAATACTTCCAACGATTAATCCTGGCAGTTTTATGACGATTATGGGGTATTTGTTTAATAGCATTATTACCGTAAAATCCAATGGCTTTCTGTCCTGTCAGAGTATTGATATTGCTTTTGATAAGATATTTGTGGATCCCAGTAATCTACAGGTGCATTTAGTATACATGCCATTGCTTCCTAAGGAATATGCAGACGATATGTCCTTTGAGAGTTCGTTGAGAACCAGTCTGATCAAATTAATCAATGGCGTACCGAATATTTCTGACAGTAAAACTTTACAGCTGGCAGCAGATTTGTCAGATGGAAGGATTGCGTTGGAGGAACTATACAACCGGATTATGGGGAAAAGATCGACGACAGACAATGAGAATGTTCAAAGAAATCAGAGTGGAGAACTTCGAATCGTGGCATTAAATGCTCCTACTCACATAGAAATCCTAGTGAATAAAAATGAATTCTTACTGGGAAAGAGTGTATCGGCTGTCAATGCTGCAATTACTTTTAATAAAGCCATTAGCCGGGTTCACTGTAAGATTTTAAGGGAAGGGAATCAATATGTTGTTATGGATATGAAGAGTTCAAATGGTACCTATATTAACCAGAACAGGTTGATTCCCAATCAACCATATCCTCTATACAATGGGGATGTGCTACGACTGGCCAATAGTGACTTTAGAATCTGCATCAGTTAGGAGGGGATAACATGGTGAAACCAAGAATTCTTATTGTAGATACAGATACTAACTATATGATCCCCCTGCAGCAGAAATTTATTGAGGAGTTCTTTGATCGAATTGAGTTAGAAATTATAACAGATAAATCTTACTTTCAATATTTATTTTCGACTTCCCAGAAAGCAGATGTATTAATCATTTCAGATCACTTATATGAGGAATCCTTAAAACGTCATAACATCGGCAGTATCTTTATTTTGAAAGAACGCTATGAAGAAAGCCAGACCGCTGATTTGAATCTGACATTTTTGTATAAATACACCAATATCAATATGATTCTAAGTGAAATCATCAGTAAAAGTAAAGGTGTGTTGGATTTCTCTGTGGAAGGTAAGAGAGATCCACAGATCATATTGGTATACTCTGCCAATGGTGGAGCAGGAAAGACTACGGTAGCTCTAGGAATTAGTGAGTTTTTGTCTAAGAATTATAAGAAGGTTCTCTACATAAATGCCAATACCATCCAGTCTTTTCAACGGTTACTAAACAATCACAGTGTCATTGCAGATAACGATGTCTTGGCATTGCTGTCACAGTCCACGGAATCTGTATACCCACAGATGAAGCACGTGATTCGAAAAGAGGATTTTAGTTATCTACCACCATTTAAAGCAACACTGATGTCAGTTGGACTTCGCTATAGTATATTCGGGAGTATAGCTGTGTCCGCAAAGCAGAGCAAGGAGTATGACTATATTATTCTGGATGCTGAATCTGGTCTGGATGAGGAGAAAGCCAGCCTCCTTAATATTGCAGACAAGGTAATCATGGTGGTGAATCAGACGGTTACTTCCTTGTATTCCACTACCGTGTTCCTAAAGAACATCAACCGATTGAATACGAATGAATATATCTTTATCTGCAACAATTTTGTGAAAGATCAAGCCAATGCTTTCGTCAATGAACGAGAGGGCTTATCCTTCGAAGTAAGCGAGTATGTGAATCATTATGATAACTATGATGAGATGAGTATAGATGATTTCTCGAAAGACAGTGGAATTCAAAAGGTCTCGTTACTCGTGTTATAGGAGGTACTCATGGACAAGAATACAGCAATCATTATCCTAAAGCTTCATAAGAGAAAGATGGAAGTAGATTTAGAGATTCCATTGGATATTACAGCAAACGAGTTAGTCAACGGCCTTAATGAGGCGTTTTATCTAGGCATAAATGTATCGGATATCAACCATTGCTATCTGAAAGCAGAGAACCCCATTGCCTTGCTAAAAGGAAATAGAACCTTAGGGGAGTACGGGTTACGTAATGGTTCTATTATAAACGTTACAGAGTAGGAGAAAATGAGTGGAGAGTAGATATAAGATTACCATATCAAATAAGAATGTATACAAAGAAATCGAACTTACGGCTGAAATGAAGGAGCTCAAGGTAGGGACATCAAGCACGTGTGACATTCGCTTAAGTAAACACCTCTTTTTTGGGAAAATAAGGCTTACCTTTGTCTATCATAATGGAGCCTGGTCAGTTCTATGCTCAGATAACCTATACCTTTCTGTGGGTGATGTGAAAAAGCTGATGACAAAGACACTGGTTCATGGTGATGAACTCATTATCAGATACCAGAGTTCAGATAGCGAGGCTTTTACCATGTCCTTTATGATTGACTTTGACAATGGGAAGAGGCGCTACGAGCGAGCCATTGATCTTGCCTCTCAGAAGGATGTAAGTATTGGTACTAGTGAAACTTGTAATATTATGCTTAAGAGTGAGTATGTGAGGGAAGACAGAGTCAATCTTAGTCGACAGGAAGCAACCTGTGGTCCGGCGTTATTACTTACTGTGATTCATTCCGCTTATGGTGTATACCATAATGGAAAGAAGGTAGAGAAGAAAGCCACGATACAAAACAATGATTTTATCTATCTCTCCGATTACATCTTTTATTACAAGGATAATAAACTATGGACTGAGATTCGGGAGGATATGGTGGTCAGAACATTAAGTTACATGGATTATGCAGTTAAGAAGCAGTATCCACAGTTTATTCGCAACACTAGAATCAAGGTATTATTGAATACAGATAAAATTGCAATTCTAGATCCACCAGCCAAGCCGGTAAAACCGAAGAATGATCTTTTTATGAGGTTACTTCCATCGCTTGGAATGCTTGTAGCTTCTGGCTCTATGGCATTTATGGGTGGAGCTATGGTATTCTTTGGATTAATATCCGGAGGAATGTCCGTAATGACGGCAGTGTTAGGGATCACGGAAGATAAAAAGGACTATAAGAGAGGCATTGTGGAAAGAATTGAAAAATACTATCGCTACATAGAGATAAAACGTGAAGAGATTTTACATTGCCGACAGTTAGAAAGACAGACACTAAATGAAATCTATCTATCACCAGAGCAGGAACAGCAAATGTTCTATGAGTTTTCCAGTGACTTGTTTGACCGTATGCCAGAGGATGAGGATTTCCTTCATATACGGTTGGGTACAGGACAGATAAAAGCAAAGCGATCCATAGACTATAAAAAGCAGGAACGACTTGAGATAGAGGATGAGCTACAGAATATGCCGGAAGAGTTATGGAGCGAATGCCAAATGCTAGATCAGGCGCCCGTAATCTGTGAGCTGAAGAACATGAATGCGCTGGGAGTTATCGGGAAGGAACCTGATCGCTATGCATTGTTGAAGAGTATTGTCCTTGATTTATGTACTAGGCAGTTTTATTCTGACATGGAATTTGTGTTTGTAGCCAACGAAAAGAATAAAGATAAGGTGGAATGGCTGAGATTCCTACCTCACGTGAATAACGCCATTGGCCTGCGTAATATAGTTTATGATAGTGATAGTAAGAACCTGATTTTTGAATATTTGTATAATGTGTTATCGAATCGACTGACAGAGGAGAATCATAACAAGCATATCATTGCATTTTTCTATGATGAATTGGGATTCAATAGTCATCCAATCAGCAAATTTGTTAGTCAGGCAAAGGAGTTAGGTATTACCTTTCTTTTCTTTGTAGATAGTAAAGAAGATGCTCCTTTATATTGTGATAACTTAATTAACCTTACAAGCGGGAAAGAGGCTGTATTAGTAGACGCAGCCAATAGTGCAATGGCAATACCTTTTTCGTACTCCACCATCTCTGATGCAGCAGCAAAAAACATGGTGAGGTTATTGGCTCCCGTCTATACAGAGGAAATCTCTCTGGAAGGCTCTTTGACCAAGAAGATATCCTTATTTGAACTATTAGGCATTAGTGCAGTTGAGGATCTGGACCTATCACAACTATGGGCGGAGACAGCAGTGTATAGATCTATGTCAGCGCCTATTGGAATTTCCAGAAGTGGAATGGTTAATTTGGATTTGCATGATAAGGCCCATGGTCCTCATGGTCTTGTGGCAGGGACAACAGGCTCGGGTAAATCGGAGATACTACAGACATATATACTTTCCATGGCAACCCTATTTCATCCGTATGAAGTAGCTTTTGTTATCATAGACTTTAAGGGTGGAGGAATGGTAAATCAGTTTAAAAATATGCCACACCTGCTAGGTGCCATAACGAATATTGATGGCAAGCAGATCAGCCGCTCTCTTAAATCGATAAAAGCAGAGCTGCAAAAAAGGCAGCGTCTCTTTGCGGAGGCGGATGTGAATCATATTGATAAATACATTAAGAAGTATAAATCAAAAGAAGTTTCTATTCCACTTCCCCATTTGATTATTATTGTAGATGAATTTGCGGAATTAAAAGCGGAGCAACCTGACTTTATGAAAGAGCTGATCAGTGCCGCCAGAATAGGACGTAGTCTAGGTGTACATCTTATTCTCGCTACCCAAAAGCCATCCGGGCAGGTGGATGATCAAATCTGGAGTAACTCTAGATTTAAACTGTGCTTAAAGGTACAGAGCCCAGAGGACAGTAACGAGGTTTTAAAATCTCCTCTAGCTGCAGAGATTAAAGAGCCTGGACGGGCTTATCTACAGGTTGGCAATAATGAGATATTTGAACTATTCCAGTCTGCTTTTAGTGGTGCTCCAGCTAAGTTGGATGGAGAGAATATAAAGGAATTTACCCTCTTTAAAGTTTCCACATGCGGTCAAAGAATTCCGGTATTCATCCAAAAGAAAAAAGAATCCGATTTAAGAAATGTAACGCAACTTGATAGCGTTGTACAATATGTTACGGATTACTGTAAGGAGCAGGCAATTGAGAAACTGCCTAACATATGTCTTCCTGCATTATCCTCATGTATCACTTATCCCGATGAAGACAATGTAAAAAAGGAGAATAGCCATATGGTGGAGGTAGGTATCTATGATGATCCAGATAACCAGTATCAAGGAATCGCTTGGCTCGATGTAGACAACAAAAATACCCTCATGATAGGCTCCTCTCAATACGGTAAGACGAATCTCATACAGTGCATCATCCGGTCAATTGTAAAAGGTGGTTCACCAAAAGAATCAGTGATTTATATCATTGATTTTGGTTCCATGGTATTAAAGAATTTTGAAAATCTCAATCATGTAGGTGGGGTGGTTTGCTCCTCAGAAGACGAAAAGCTAAAGAATCTGTTTAAGATGTTACACACAGAGATTGCACTAAGAAAAGAGAAATTAGCAGCACTGGGGCTTAGTTCCTATGCTTCCTATCGAGAAGCCGGTTATACAGATCTGCCACATATCTATCTCTTGGTAGATAACCTAACTGCTTTAATTGAGTTATATCTGGAGGATAACGATACCCTTCTAATCTTAATTCGGGAAGGCCTTGCTGTTGGAATATCGACCCTTGTTGCGAACTCTCAGACCACAGGGATTGGATACAAATATCTTTCCAACTTTTCCAATAAGGTAGCCCTATACTGCAATGATTCTAATGAGTATAGCTATCTATATGATCACATGATACTGCAAGCGGATGAAATCCCAGGTAGATGCGTCATAGAGCTAGAGAATCGCATGGTAGAGTGCCAGACTTACCTATCCTTTAATGGAGAAAAAGAGATTGACCGAGTTAGAGAGATGCATGCATTTGTCGAGAAGATCAATGAGGCTAATTCCAGTATACATGCTAAGAAAATACCATGTATTCCAACCATACTGACATTTACTCAACTGCAACAGGATTTTAATGTGGAAGTGACAGAGTATAGAATTCCGGTTGGTCTTACCTATACAGAAGTAAGTCCATTTTACTTGGATATCTCCAATTTGGGGGCTATGGGTCTATGCGGGAGGAAGAATTCAGAACATAAGAACTTTATTGCATATATGATGTATTGTCTGAATGAGAATAGGACAAAGTATCCTGTTCGTACCTTCATTGTCGATGATATTTCCAGAATGTTTGCTGATCTACAGAGCTTAGATATAGTGGAGCAGTATACACTAGATATTAATAAGATTACAGATATCATTACCAGTATACATGAAGCACTGCATCTAAGGTATCAGGACATGATAGAGTCTACCAATCCGGAGAAGGTAAATGAGTTATTGCTACTTGTTATTCAAAACAATGAGGCTACAAAAGTAATATCAGATGATTTAGACCTTATGACACTGTATACGGAGATTGTTACCAAATACAAACATATGAAAGTCTGTATACTATTCTCAAATTATGAGAATGTGATTGTCTCTTATGATGCACCAGAGCCACTGCGTATGGTTAAGCAGGAGCAGCACCTTCTTTACTTTGACAATCTGGACAATCTAAAACCTTTTGATGTACCGTATGAAATTGTAAGAGAAAATAAGAAAAAACTGGAATGCCAAGATGCATACTACATACAGGATAATACAGTAACAAAGCTGAAAATGGTCAGAGTATGACGTAAAATTAGGGAGGTAGAAGTATGGATTCAAATTTAGTGATTGATGATGATTATGTAACTGCTGTAGCAAATAGTTCCAACACGCGAGGAGCAGAACTAGAGAAAATATATAGTAGTTATCTAACAATCTTAAAAGATGTAAGAGCAAACGCCATCAAAGATGGGGAAACAGCATTAGCCTTAAGTGATTTTATAAAGTGTGTCGAATTACTTCAAAATCAATTAGGTAACATATCGGGTTCCATACAAACAGATGGGAAAAAATTTCTTGTAGATGTGAATGAGGCGGATCAATATTTATTTTAGGAGGGAAAGAGTTATGCCAGAGATTAGTGTAAGCATCACATATCTTGATACACAGATAGGGTTACTAAGATCCTTACAAACAGAGTGTAATGGTTTAGATATGAAAGCAGAAGACGTTGTAGGCGGTGGGCAAAGCATAGAAGCATATCAACAGGTGGATGAGTATTATAATACTTTAAAAGCATCCTTTAATGAATTGGTAGGGAATACAATTAGCTTTTTACAGGATACACGCAATAAAATAGCAGAGGCAGATGCAAAAGCTGCCAAGGTTTAATTTGGCTGAGGGATGATGAGCCATAGATTGCAAAGGAGAGCATATCATACTTTAGTCAGTACAATTGGATCAAGGAGAAAAACCACCTTAGTATCATAAATACCTAGTAAATCCAGGTCAAAGGTAAATAGTATAAAATGAGAATTACATATTGACAAGAAGAAGGTAACCTAATATAATGGAGAAAGTTAGCCCAAACTAACACGAGTTAGAAAGAGAGGAACCTATGATGAGAAATAGTAAGAAGATACTTGCGACGATAGCTTTTTCCACTATGGCTCTTGGCCTGGTAGCATGCGGAAAAAGCAATAATAAAGCAGAGAACACTGCTGAACCACAAAGCAGTGTGGAAGCAGAGAAAAACGAAAGTAATGCCTCTGATACAGTAGTAGTAAAAGACGCCCGTGGAGAGGTAACTATCCCAGCCAACCCAAAGAGAATCGTAGATATCAGTGGTAACAGCGATATCCTTTCCATCCTTGGTTATTCCGTAGTAGGAACTGCCAATTCCGATGCTTATGACTACACCAAATTCCCAACCTATTTGCAGGATGTCTTAAAGGATGCGAAGATCCTTGGTTACAGTATGCAAAATGAGATGGATGTGGAGTCCATTCTTGCGCTTAATCCAGATCTTATTATTATCTCCTCCGTACAGGAAGGGATGTATAAACAGCTTCAGGAGATTGCACCTACTGTTATGATTGAACTAGCGCAAATTGACTGGACAGAAGATCTTATGGAAGTAGCAGGTATCTTTAATAAGACAGAAGAAGCGACCGCTTGGCTGGCTGATTATAAGAAAAAAGCAAGTGACGTAGGAGCTGCTTTAAAAGACACCTATGGAAAAGATTCCTCCTATCTTGCTTTCTTAGCAAGTGCAGGGAACATCTTCGTCTTTGATGCAGCCGGTGTAGGAAGCATTCTATACAATGATATGGGTCTTACTAAACCGAAAGGAATGCCAACCCAGTCCGATATCAGCCTTCCTGTGGTAACCTATGAAGGACTTGCTGCCATTGATGCAGACTATATCTTGGCAATTGGTACCGATGAGGACTTAAAAGCTCTTTACGAAAGCAGCATATGGAAGAACATTCCAGCTGTAAAGGCTGGCCATGTAGTAGAGCTTCCAGCGAGTCCATATTTCAATATGGGATACAGCTCAATTGGAAGATTAGGCTTTGTAAATGAAATAGCCGGCTTAATGGAGAAGGTTAATGAGTAATCAGTCATCAAAAATGAAACTAATGTTATTTACAATAACAGGTATACTCTTAGTAGCAGCGGGATTTCTCGCTGCTATCTGCATTGGGGCAAAGTCCATTAGCCTTAATCTAGTGTTTGATAGCATTTTTCATTTTAAAGAAGATAATCTGGATATGATGCTGATTCGTGACTCCAGAATTCCTCGGGCCACAGCGTCCCTACTCATTGGAGGTATGCTTGCCTTGACCGGTGCTGGAATGCAGGGAATCACTAGAAACCCCATAGCAGACCCAACGATCCTTGGTATGTCCCAAGGGGCAACTTTTGCAATGGCTCTGTCTATTGTTACTTTTAAGATTGCAGGAGATGGCTCCGTGGTGGCAGCCATGATTGGTGCCATCCTAAGTGGAGCTTTTGTTCTCTTAATTAGTATCCGTAGTGCTGCTAACAGGAATATGTCTAAGCTATTGCTGGCCGGAACGGCTGCCAGCACCTTTTTGATAGCCTTGGCTTCTATAGTGGCGATCCTTGGAAACCGTTCGCAAGAGCTGGCTTTTTGGATCGCAGGTGGTCTTGGCAATACGAACTGGAGTGACGTAAGGCTCCTTTTACTCTACGGGGGGATTAGTAGTCTGTTACTTATGCTTCTGACTGGGAAGATCAATATCCTTAGTTTGGGTGAGGATATGGCCATTGGATTAGGCATTCATCCTGCCAGACTACGAGTAGTTACGGTTGCCTTAATGATTCCTATAACGGCAGTTTCTGTTAGTGTGTCCGGTAATATTGTATTTGTGGGGCTTATTATTCCTCATATTGTGCGCCGCATGGTAGGGGCAGATTACCGTATGGTGCTTCCTCTGTCCTTTCTATATGGAGCAGCCTTGCTTGTCTGGGCAGACCTTCTTGCCAGAATGATCAATACGCCGTATGAGACGCCGATTGGATTATTTACCGCCATGCTGGGAGTGCCATTTTTCTTATTTCTTGTAAGAAAGGAGAGGGGATAGTGAAAGCTCAAAATAGAGTAGTGCTACTGTTTACAGTAGCGGGAATACTGTTACTTCTATCTATACTACTGGCGATTATGTCCGGAAGTTATTCTATCTCCATGGATCGAATCATAGAGACATTACTGGGCAATGGCACCAAGGCAGAGAACTTTGCTGTCTTTTCGATTCGCCTTCCTCGTATGGTAATTGCCATCCTAGTAGGACTGGCTCTGTCTGCCGCTGGTTGTATCTTACAGACAGTGACCAAGAATCCTTTGGCTGAGCCCGGCATGATCGGCATGAATGCAGGAGCAGCCTTGGCTGTTGTCGCTTATCTATCCATACAAAAAAGCACTTATTACGATGTGCTTTCCATAAATAAGATTCTTCTCATGCCCTTAATAGCTATGATAGGTGGAATGATAGCAAGTATTGTCATCTTTTTGATTGCCTACCGTAATGGGATTACGCCGGTTCGACTGATTCTAGTGGGAATCGGAGTGAATGCCGGAATTAATGCAATCATTTCCTACTATATGCTTACCAGCTCCAAGGGAGATTATAACCAGGTGCTGACCTGGACCAACGGAAGTCTGTGGGGAAGTAGCTGGATGTATGTGAAGCTGGTAGCTCCCGTAATTCTGGTGTTAGTTTTTATCTTATTTTGCAAAAGCAGAGTATTAGATGCCCTGCAATTAGGGGAAGAGATGGCCACTGGGTTAGGGGTTCAGACCAAGAAAGAGACGATTATCTTCTTCTTTTTAGCGGCTATCCTAGGGGCAGTTGCTACCTCTGTAGCAGGAAACATTGCATTCTTAGGGTTGATTGGTCCTCAGCTAGCCAAAAGACTGGTAGGAGGCAGACATAAGTTAATGATTCCACTGGGAGGCCTAGTTAGCGCCATTATACTAATTCTTGCAGATACCGCCGCCAGAAACCTATTCTCCCCAATGGAGATTCCCGTGGGAATTGCAGTGTCGATTATTGGAGTACCATATTTTATTTATCTGTTAATCAGAGAAAAATAGGAGGAGCTGTCATGAGCATAGAGATAAGTAACTTACAAGCTGGTTACGACCAGACCATTATTATACCGAAGATGAATCTCGCCATACCAAAAGGAAAGACCACCATGATCATCGGTTCCAACGGCTGTGGCAAGTCTACTTTACTGAAATCCATCGCCAGAATTGTAAAGTTAACAAAGGGTGAGATCAAGCTTGAGGGAAGGCACCTCAAAGAGATGGCACCTAAAGAAATCGCCAGACAGATGGCGATTCTGTCGCAGAACCCCATCATTCCCTCTAAAATCACGGTACAGGAGTTAGTAGCTTTCGGAAGATATCCTTACCAGAAGGCATTTCGCTCCATGACCAAGGAAGACCACGATATTATCACCTGGGCTATGGAGGAGACCGGAGTATTAGAATTAAAGGACCGTGATGTAGCTCAGCTTTCCGGTGGGCAAAGACAGAGAGTATGGATTGCCATGACCTTAGCTCAGAAAACGGACATCCTGGTACTTGACGAGCCAACTACTTATCTGGATATGGCCCACCAACTAGAGGTGCTTACCCTGCTACAGAAGTTAAATCGGAAAAATAAAACCACCATCGTCATAGTCATCCATGAGTTAAACCTAGCTGCCAAGTTTGCAGATCATTTGGTGGGAATGAAGGAGGGAGAATTGATCTTTGAAGGAGAACCCTTACAGGTGTTAACCAAAGAAAATCTAAGGAAACTATACGGCATCGATGCTCAAATTCAGAAATCGGTAGATGGTGATTATCCAATCTGTGTGGATTTTGAATTGGTAAAAAAGATTGGGTAAAAAAGATTGGGTAAAAAAGATTGGGTAAGAAGAACATAGAATAGCAGATAACTATAGTAGAGCTGCAACCATAAGACTGCAGCTCCTTTTCTTTTATTTTTTATGATATACGTAGTTACCGAATATGGTGTGTTTATGACGATCCAGTGCCATTAATAGTATCATTCCTAAGACGCCACAGGCAATGACCTGACCAGCGCCTACAGTTGCCATCATAAATGGAATACCTTCCTCTGTTCCATATGCCTTTAACAGAACAAATGGAATCACTAATGCATTTAATAGAATAGGTGGAAGGGGCACTAAGAATTTGTGTTTACGTAATCCGTAGGACAAGGCTGCGGCTACCAAAGTAGTAAGACTTCCAAAGATAAAGTCCAGTGGAGCACATCCTGCCAAAAGATTTCCAAGAAAACAACCTACAAATAAGCCTGGAATGGCAGCAGGGGTAAAGTAGGGAAGAATGGTTAGTGCTTCGCTGATTCTAAATTGAATCGCAGACACACTGATTGGTTGAAATGCCAATAACAGCATAACGTACAGACCAGCAATAATGGCTGACTGCGTGAGAAATAAAACTTTCTTATCCATAGTAATCTCCTTTAGTTTTGTTTTACGAGTGGAAGGTCTCGAACACTCGATTGCATTTGCTACTATAACGTATATAAAGGGAAAATGCAAGAAAAAATTATTTGTGCAAAGGTGGAAGAATCGTATTGTTGTCAGGATTTCTTTAAGTTCATATATGGTCTGGATGGAACAGGGATTAGCAAGGCACAGATTGACTAAACTGCTTTCTGAAACGTTATAATTACTACTTAACGCCCCTTGTTTACATAATTGGTATCCACTATAATTATTGTAATCCTATGCTTTTGGGGGTTTGGTTAACATATCACACATTTGGCCGCACTCTATCCTTAAGCCATCTTTCGTCTGTTGTCGTTATGTCAGGAGCGCTAGCAGATACAATCCACATACACGAATTGCCAATACTATGCAGGAAGCCACATAGTATCCAAAGATGCACCGAATTACATACAAGCATGGGAGAGGAACAGCTTCTATCGTAAGACGGAAGCTGTTTTTAGCTGTCATATTTAGAAAAGTTGAGGGTTACCATTGGCTCATAATATGTTATAATAAGGCACAGGGCAGAATAATCTAGGAGGATTATATTATGGATAGAAAGATGAAGCAGACCATTGTCGGAGCTTCGGTTGTTGTAGCGATTATTATTATTTGTGTGGTCTTGGTGATAAAAGATAAAATGACACCAAGTGACGAACATATGGAACTCACTGAATATTATCAAGTAAAACAAGATGAGATTCTGGTTTTCATGGAAAATTATCAGTATGAGAAGACTGGCCTTTATATTGATAACACAGTTTATATAGATTATGATACCGTGGAACAGTACATCAATAAAAGATTCTATTGGGATAATAATGAGAACCTTTTGATTTATACAACTCCTACAGATATTATAAAAGTGACTGCAGGGGAAAAAGATTATGTGGTTAACAAAAGTGAAGAGAAGACAGATTACCAAGTTGTTAGGGTAAAGGGCGACCAAGTCTATGTAGCCTTAGAGTTTGTGAAGAAGTATTCTAATGTAGAATATGAAGTATTTTTAGAGCCTAATCGAGTTGTACTTACCTGCAATTGGGGAAAACAGTTTCAGTATGCAGAGGCAGGAGAGAACTTAAGTGTTAGGGTAGAACCTGACATCAAGAGTGCGATCCTGGAGGATGTTGAAGTTGGAGAATTAGTTGTCTTTGTAGATGAGGGTGCTCAGGAAAATGGATTTGTGAAGGTTATGACTACCTCAGGTGTCATAGGTTATGCCCGAGAAAAATACCTCCTAGACGGAGAATATGTTGTACTTGAAAATGAGTATAAAGAGCCGGAGTATACCAGTATTAAGAAAAAAGGAACCATTAATATGGTTTGGCATCAGGTATTTAGTAAGAGTAGTAATGATGATTTGCTGTCAATGGTGGATGGAACCACTGGAATAAATGTCATAAGCCCTACTTGGTTTTCCATTGCCAATGAAAATGGGGAGATTACCTCCCTTGCCAGTGAAAAATATGTAAAGCAAGCTCACAAGCTTGGCATGGATGTATGGGCATTAGTGGATGATTTTAATAAAGAGATTGATAAGCCTAAGCTATTTGGACGCACTTCCAGCAGGGAGAAGTTGTCTAATGAGTTAATCGCTGCAGCGATTCGTTACGATCTAGATGGGCTTAACATTGATTTTGAACAGATTAAGGCGGACTATAGTAAGTCCTATATTCAGTTCTTGAGAGAGCTATCAGTCAAATGCCGTAACAACGGCCTTATTCTCTCCATCGACAACTATATTCCAGCCGCCTATAATAAGTTTTATGATAGAGAAGAACAGGGTATTATCGCAGATTATATCATCTGCATGGCATATGATGAACATTTTTCTGGTTCTGAGGAGAGTGGATCTGTATCCAGTATTGACTATGTAACGCAATCCCTGGCAGATACTAAGAAAGAGGTTCCAACGGAGAAGATTATCATGGCACTCCCATTTTATACTAGACTGTGGCGTGAGACTAAAGATGGGGACAAAGTAAAGGTTTCCTCCGAAGCCTATAGTATGGTAAAGGCAGAGAAGCTTCTTCAGAATAAGAATGTTACCTTGGAGTGGAATGGTGAGATTGGCCAATATTATGGACAATATCAAGAAGAAGGTGCCACCTTTAAGATGTGGCTAGAGGATGAGAAATCCTATGAGACCAAATTAAAAGCAGTTTTTTCTGAACCGATTGCAGGTGTGGCAGCTTGGAAATTGGGCTTAGAGAAACAAAGTATCTGGAATATCATTGCCAAATATGCAACGAAGTAGGTATTAATGACTTTGCAAGCTCCTCTTATTAAGGAGCTTGCATAAGTTATATTAAGCCCTTACACATACATATACAAACAGTCTCATACAATGTATCAAGCATTTGAGAAGGCAGGATACAGGAATGAGAAAATATCGAAATCTTATATTTATCTGTCTAGTGGCAGTTAGTGTAGTGTTATTGTCACCTAAAGGGGTAACAATCCTACAAAAGGCTATGCAAACAAATGAGAAAACCAAACAGGTAATCATTATTGATCCAGGTCACGGAGGGGCAGATCCCGGTAAGGTGGGAGTGAACAATGTCCTGGAAAAGGATATTAACTTAAGTATTTCCTTTAAACTTAAGACCTACCTAGAACAGAGTGGCTTTGAGGTAATTCTTACCCGCACTGATGACAATGGTCTCTACACCCTAGAAGACAACAATAAAAAAAGGGCAGATATGAAAAAAAGGATAGAAATGATCAACGAAACTAACCCGATTATGACGATCAGTGTTCATCAGAACAGCTTTTCACAGGCCAGCTCTAAGGGCGCTCAGGTCTTTTATCATGAGAAATCTGTTGAGGGCAAGAAGTTAGCAGAGACGATCCAGGAGCAGCTAAAGCTGGTTCTTGATAACGACAATCATAGAGTAGCCCATTCCAATAACAGCTATTATTTGCTGAAAAACACCTCCTGTCCCACAGTGATTGTGGAGTGTGGTTTTCTTTCCAATGTTACAGAGGCAGAACTATTGTTGGATGATAGCTATCAGGATAAGGTAGCCTATGCTATAAAAGAGGGAGTAAAGGCATACTTAGTCCAATAGAAGATTTTAGAGGAGATACCATGGAAAGATACTGTGATTTAAATGAGATAAGTGATGGAAGATTGTATGACTCAGAAGACTTTGTGAAAGCTGACAGTAACGGCTGTGAAGGCTGTTCCACTTGCTGTAGAATCGTAGGAGAATCCATCCTATTAGATCCATATGACATTTATGAAATGACTACCCACTTAGGAGTTACCGTACATCAGCTTTTAGTCGATAAGCTAGAACTTCATGTGATAGACGGGCTTATTATGCCAAATATAAAGACTGATCATGCCAAGGGAGGTTGTGGTTTTTTAAATGAGGAAGGTCGATGTAGCATCCATAGTTTCCGGCCGGGCTTTTGTCGGATGTTCCCACTAGGACGTTGCTATGAAAATAATAATTTTCGGTACATAATACAGATCCATGAGTGTCCACACCAACATAAGAAAGAAGTCCGAGTCAGGGAATGGCTTGGTATCCCAGACTTAAAAAGGTATGAGCAGTATATCTGTGACTGGCATTATCTTATATTGGATTTACAGCATGCTATTAAGGCAGGACTTGAAGATGCTCTAATCAAACAAATCAACATGTATCTATTACAGAATTTTTATTTGAATCCCTATAACCATAATGAAGAATTTTATTCACAATTCTATAAACGATATGCGAAAGCCAAACAAGAAATTATAATATAATGAAATATACTTCCATGAATCAGGAGTTATTGTTAAGATATAAATAGAAACTACAAATGTGAAACGGTGTAAGAAAGAAGGAAATCGGATTGTCATTAGATAAAGAGAAGGTTAAGGAATTAGTTCAAGCTGGAAAGAATTCCAATAATGAAATATTGGAAGATGATATTGTCCGACTTTTTGGAGACATTCTAGAGGAACAGGAATTAAATTTTATTATAAGTGAGTTAAGTAAAGAAAATATTAACTTTATTAGGTTGGAGGATGGAATCATTGAGGATGATGACAATGAGGACTTAATTCATGAAACAACTTCCGATTATATGACAGATGATTCCGTAAAGATGTATTTGAAGGAAATTGGGAACATTCCTTTGCTAGATTTTAAGGAAGAGATTGATGTAGCTAGGCGTATCGAAGAAGGGGATGAAAAAGCCCGTCAGTACTTGATTAATTCTAACCTAAGATTAGTTGTCAGCGTGGCGAAGCGGTATGTTAGAAGCAGCGGAATGTCATTTTTAGACTTGATTCAGGAGGGGAACACCGGATTGATGAAAGCTGTCGAAAAATATGACTATAAAAGAGGTTATAAATTCAGCACATATGCCATGTGGTGGATTAGACAGGCTATTACCAGGGCTATCGCAGATCAGTCCAAGACTATCCGTATCCCAGTTCATATACGAGAAATAATGAGTCGAATAGCTAAGTTATCTAGAGTTTTTATCGTTGAGAATGGAAGAGAGCCATCCATTACAGAAATAGCAGATATGACTCACATGGATAGGAATAAAGTAGAAGAGATTATGAAGTTATATGGAGATACCGTGTCATTAGAAACTCCTGTTGGCGAAGAAGAAGACAGCACCTTGGCAGATTTTATCGCAGATGAAAAAATTCTGGGACAGTATGAGCAGACAGAATTAAAGATGTTAGGGGCTGAACTAGAAAGTATGTTATCTACCCTAACAGAACGTGAGCAACGTGTGTTACGGCTACGCTTTGGCTTTGAAGGGGATCGTATCTACACCCTAGAGGAGGTCGGTAAGGAATTCCATGTCACAAGAGAGAGAATAAGACAGATTGAGGCAAGGGCGATTCGAAGACTGAAATCCAAGAGTGCATCCAAGTTATTAAAAAGCTATATTGAATAATAAAGAGGTCTGGCAGATGGGGCCAGACCTCTTTTCTTGCCATGTTATACAAGAAGTGCTATAATTACTTGAAAGAATAGGAAGACTTGTTACTGCGGAGAAAGGAACGTTGATTAAGCAGTGAATACAATAGTTGAGATATTGGATAGGAACCATCCCGATGAGTATATATTACAACAGGCTGGTGATATTATTAAGCATGGAGGCTTAGTGGCATTTCCCACAGAAACGGTATATGGTCTTGGAGCTGATGGCTTGCAGGAACAGGCAGCAAAAAAGATCTATGAAGCAAAGGGGCGTCCTAGTGATAATCCGTTGATTTTGCATATAGCAGAGGAGGAAAGTCTCAAAGAGCTAGCAACAGATATACCAGATAGTGCCTATGCACTTGCGAGGGCTTTTTGGCCTGGTCCCTTAACCATGATTTTAAAGAAAAGCAGCAAAGTACCATACGGCACCACCGGGGGCTTAGATACCGTAGCAATTCGAATGCCAAAGGATAAGATTGCCCTTGGGCTAATTCGAGCTTCTGGTTGTTATATTGCCGCTCCCAGTGCTAACACCTCAGGAAGACCGAGCCCTACTATGGCAAGGCATGTTCTTGAGGATTTGGATGGTAAACTAGAAATGATTTTAGATGGAGGACAGGTTGGAATCGGAATAGAATCCACGATTGTTGACTTAACCTCTGAAAGACCAATGATTTTACGTCCCGGCTATATCACCAAAGAGATGTTGGAGCAGGTGATAGGTCCTGTGGGTATAGATTCTGCCATTTTGATAGGGAATCAGAATAAGAATTTTAAACCAAAGGCACCGGGAATGAAATACAAGCATTATGCACCAAAAGGGGACTTAACCATTTTCCAGGGTGATCTTGAGAAGGTGGTAGCTTATATCAATCGTTTGACAAAAGTTAAGCTAAATGAGGGAGAGACAGTAGGAATCATTGCCACTGAAGAAACAAAGGAGTTATATAGAGAAGGCATGGTAAGAACCATTGGTTCTAGGAAGGATGAGGCAAGTATTGCCCATGGACTGTATGCTGTTCTACGTGACTTTGATGATCTAGAGGTAAGCATTATTTATGGGGAGAGTTTTGCAGAAGATGGATTCGGCCAGGCTATCATGAATCGTCTTCTAAAAGCAGCAGGGTACAAGATTGTGAATCTTGGTACTATGGAGCAGGAATCAGAAAACGAACCAACAAATAGGTGATTACAAGAGGAGAAGTGGCTATGAAGTATGATAAGCTTATTTTTGTGTGTACAGGCAATACTTGTAGAAGCCCAATGGCAGAGGTAATTTATAATCGTATGGAAGCTGTTGGGGTTATGGAGGTAGTTTCTAGAGGCATAGTTGTTCTATTTTCAGAGCCAGCTAATCCAAAAGCAAGTGCTGTGGTAAAGAATAATGATCTCTCTATAGATGATCACACTGCGACCCAACTTATGGAGGAAGATATTACAGAGCATACGTTACTTCTGACAATGACAGAAAAGCAAAAGCAGCACGTTTTAGAGAATTATGAGATGGCAAATGAAGTGTACACCATTAAGGAGTTTGTAGGTCTCGATGGAGACGTAATAGATCCTTATGGTGGCTCCCTTTTAGATTATGAAAATTGCTTTAATGAGCTGTCCCAGTTAGTAAAGAAAACCATTTATCAATTACACGAGGAGGAAAATCAATGATAGCGATTGGATCGGATCATGGTGGATATGAATTAAAACAGGAAATCATGGCATATTTAGATGAAAAGAAGATTCCATATAAGGATTTCGGATCCAACACCAATGCATCTTGTGATTACCCGGTTTATGCCAAGGAAGTGGCACATGCGGTAGTCAATAAGGAGTGCGAGAAAGGAATTCTGATCTGTGGTACAGGTATCGGAATCTCCATTACAGCCAATAAGGTGAAGGGAATTAGATGCGCACTTTGTCACGACTGTTTCAGTGCTCAGGCAACGAGAGAGCATAATGATGCCAATATCTTAGCCATGGGTGGAAGAGTTGTAGGAGCAGGTCTGGCGTTAAAGATTGTAGATACTTTCTTAAATACAGAATTCTCTGGTGACGAACGTCACATGAGAAGAATTAGTATGATAGAGGATTAAAGGAAAGGGAGCCGAGTGGCTCCCTTTCCTTTAATGAGTGAGATTATTATCGAATAAAATCTTAAAGCAGAGGATACAGGAAGAGTATACTCGTAGCTATTCATATCTCTCTAAAAATCTCTGATACTCTTCAAATCTTTCTTCATAGATTTCCTGTAACAGCTTATCTGTCTTTTCTAATGCTTCACAGCCCATGTCAGAAGTGAGTAACCCCAGTCTTAGAGCATCAGCAAGTTCATTTAAATCCAAGACCTTTATGTTTCCATCTTTCATGATAACAACATCCACCAAGAGATCTGTCACCGTCAAAGAATTAGTATCCTTATCATAGGTGCTGGAAATTATATCACAGTACCAATAGACAAGCCCACCATCATGGTCATAGATCTTACTTATTTTATAACCTTTGTCTAAAAAATAGGCAGAGCAGCCCTTTGCGATATCAGTTCGTGGATTTAACGTATGCCAATGGGTAATCACCCTCCGATCGTCTACATAAACAATACTGTCATCTCCAAGGGCAATCATTTCTTCAGGAATAAGTCGTTTTCGATAAATCATCATGTCTTTATTCATACAGAGTCTCCTTTAGGTATAAGGGCTTTTTACGATTATAACATTTAATGAGGCTTTTAGGTATATAAAACTTAGAAATATTCGTCGATTTTTCATCATGAAAGTAGAAAAAACCCCGTCTAATAGTAGAGAAGTAACGCGAATAAAGAACCTTTATTAAGCATATGATAAGTACAATAACTGAAAAGGAACATTAAGAGATGTTATAAATGGTATGATCATAAGTGCTTGTAATTGAGGTGAATCGAATGAAAAAAAACAATGATGTAATAAAAGGCATCATAATGATAACCCAAATTGGGCTTACCATGCTGGTACCAATTTTTTTGTGCGTTTTTATAGGGTATCAGTTGGACCTGCATTTTCAAACAGACTTCTGGTTTATTATCTTTCTAATCTTGGGGTTCTTAACTGCTTTTCGTAATGTATATGTACTGACAAGGCAATTTTATGCCAAAGACAAGGCTAGAGAGGATGCAGAACTTCGATACTTAGAGGGGCTGAAACAGGAGGGATACCAAAACGGGAAATCCTCATCTTCGGATGTTAAGAATGAAACTGATATTAAGAATAATATTGTGAAAGGCAGGTTATTATGAAAGAAGAGAAACAAACGTTAATGGAAATGTTTATTGGCCTATTCGTTGCTACTCTATTGGTTGTAGTAATTGGAGTTTTTATAGCTAATAATAAATCTTCATATATCCTAGGTGTGCTATTAGGTAGTGTGGTTGCATTGGTGGTTTTATATCAGATGTACCACACTCTGGGGAAAGCTGTTGAGATGGAGGGTAAAAGAGCAACCAGGTATACAGTTGCATCAGCACTTGTCAGAATGGCTCTTATGGGGGCTTCCCTGGCAATCGGGATATTGTGGCCGGATGTATTTAATATAGTGGGTATCCTGCTGGGCCTGCTTACATTAAAGCTTTGTGCATTTGTCCAACCCATTATTCATAAAACGTTATCTTTAAAGAAGATATGACTCCGGCGGAGTGCAGAGCGGCTCAGGTGAATTATACCAGCAAGCTGGTGAGCCGCTCGCAGCAAGTATGCCAAGGCATACTTGAATTAAAGAAGATATGACTCCCACCCATGTAGGTGGTGAGTAAAAAGGATTTAATAGTCAGCAAAGGAAGGTGAGACAGTGGGAAGTCAGTTTGCCCTAATTTTAGCGCAGGGAGCAACTGGGACTGCCGAGCAGACTAGTGAAAGTAGCAGCTTAGGAATCGGTATTGACGGATACTTCAGGTATTCCCTTTTCGGACATGATGTTTATTTGACCAATACCCATGTTTCTATTCTGATTGTCATGCTTGTGATAATCGGCTTTGCAATTGCCGCCAATATAGCAATTCGAAGAGCTGATCCTACAAAGGCTCCTGGTGCATTTTTAAATATGATAGAGCTGATTGTAGAAAAAGTGGATGATCTGACGAAATCGAATATGGGAGACGAACATTATTTGAAGTTTGCCAATTATATTGGAACCTTATTTATCTTTCTCCCATTTGCCAATTTGGCAGGACTATTCTTGTTACGACCGCCAACAGCAGATTATGGTGTAACTTTACCCCTTGGCCTAATTACTTTTGTGCTGATTCAGTATAATGGTATCAAATATCAGAAGTTTAGGAGGCTGACGGGATTATTTAAACCAATTCCAATCCTATTTCCAATCAATTTGATTGGTGAATTGGCGACACCATTATCATTATCCCTTCGTCTGTTTGGTAACATTATGTCAGGTACGGTAATGATGGGCTTAATTTACGGCTTATTACCATGGTTTTTAACCCTTATTTATCCGGCATTTTTACATGCTTACTTTGACTTATTCTCAGGTTTGATTCAGACATATGTATTCTGTATGTTAACCATGGTATTTATTGCTCAGACCTTTGAAGAGGAATCATAATTACTCAATGTAGGAACTAATTTATTTTTGAAGGAGGATTTTCTTATGGATATGATTACAGGAACAGATATTATAAAAGCAGCTTCTGCTATAGGTGCTGGCATCGCAATGATCGCAGGTATTGGACCTGGAATCGGACAGGGTATTGCCGCTGGTTATGGTGCTTCTGCAGTTGGACGTAACCCAGGTGCAAGAGGTAACATTATGTCTACTATGTTACTTGGTCAGGCTGTTGCTGAGACAACTGGTCTGTATGGTTTTGCCATTGCAATTATTTTATTATTCGCTAACCCACTGATCTAAAAGCTTTCGTTAGTAGTGGTAGTGTGGAAAACGAAAGGAGGCTAGAAAGTGAGCGGTATGTTGACGAGATTTAGTGGATATTCAGCATTTCTTACAGAAGGCATTCATGACAGAATCTTCGGATTGGACTGGCAGCTTCTTAATGATATCGGAGTAACCGCATTGTCAATTTTCGTTTTGTTTCTCTTTTTGTCCTACCTGTTGTTCAATCCTGTCCGTAATTTTCTTAAGAAACGTCAGGAATTTGTGGCCAGTGAGATTGTGCATGCACAGCAGGACAAGGAAGAAGCGAATCAGGCAAAGCTTAAGTACAATGCCAGGTTAAAGGAGGTAAACAAGGAAGCAGAACAGATTCTATCTGAGACGAGAAAGAAGGCGTTAAAGAGAGAAACAGCTATTGTGGAAGAAGCAAAGGAAGAAGCCCATCGTATAGTCATACAGGCAGGAAAGGAAGCAGAGCTAGAGAAGAGCAGAGTACAAAATGAAGTGAAACAGGAAATGATTGCAGTGGCAGCTGCGATGGCAGGCAAAATTATTGAGGTTTCCCTAGACCAAGCAAAACAGGACCAACTAGTGGAGGACGCTTTGAAGGAAATGGGTGATCGCACATGGCAAAGTTAATTTCTAAAACCTACGGAGACGCCTTATTTGATGTGGCTTTAGAAGATGGAACCATGGACGCTCTTACAGAAGAAGTCCAGACTTTGTCTAAGGTATTTAAAGAAAATGAGGAACTGTCCAGATTTATTAGCCACCCTAAGGTATCCAAAACTGATAAAATTCAGATGATTGAACATGTATTTAAGGGGCGTTTTTCAGATACTTTAGTGGGATTTCTTGTTTTAATTATAGATAAAGGAAGATACCAAGAGATTTTTTCTATCATGGAATACTATATGGACCGAGTGCGGGAACATAAGAAAATAGGTGTTGTTTGGGTGACGAGTGCCCTTACTTTGTCTAAAAAACAACAAGAAAAGATTAAACAGAGCCTTTTAGCGACTACCCAGTACAATAAGTTGCAAATTCAGTATACAGTGGATAAAACAATTCTTGGTGGATTAATCATCCGTATTAAGGACCGTGTGGTGGATAACAGCATTAGAAGCCAGATCAAAGCAATGACAAAAGCAGTCATATAAAATTACAGAAAGAAGGTGCATAGGTATCATGAATTTAAGACCGGAAGAAATCAGTTCTGTGATTAAAGAGCAGATTCGCAATTATAGTACTAAGCTTGAAGTGTCTGACGTAGGTACTATCATTCAAGTAGCCGATGGAATTGCTCGTATTCACGGATTAGAGAATGCCATGCAAGGCGAACTTATTGAATTCCCTGGTGAAGTTTATGGTATGGTGCTTAACCTAGAGGAGGACAATGTAGGTACTGTTCTTCTCGGCTCTGCTACTCATATCAGTGAGGGTGATACGGTGAAGTCCACTGGCCGAGTAGTTGAGGTGCCGGTTGGAGATGCTATGTTAGGGCGTGTTGTAAATGCACTGGGACAGCCTATTGATGGAAAAGGACCCATTGACACAGAGAAATATCGCAAGATTGAACGTGTGGCATCCGGTGTTATTTCCCGTAAATCCGTAGATACTCCATTGCAGACAGGTATCAAAGCGATTGATTCCATGGTACCAATCGGAAGAGGCCAGCGTGAGTTAATCATTGGCGATAGACAGACCGGTAAGACAGCGATAGCGCTTGATGCTATTATCAACCAGAAAGGCCAGGGCGTGAATTGTATCTATGTAGCCATTGGTCAGAAGGCATCTACCGTTGCCAATCTGGTAAAAACTCTTGAGGAAAGAGATGCTATGGCTTATACTACAGTAGTTGCGGCTACTGCTAGTGAACTTGCTCCTTTACAATATATTGCTCCATATGCAGGCTGTGCCATTGGAGAGGAATGGATGGAGGCAGGAAAAGATGTACTAATCATCTATGATGATCTAAGTAAGCATGCTACAGCTTACCGTACGCTGTCCTTATTACTTCGTCGTCCACCTGGCCGTGAGGCTTATCCGGGTGATGTATTCTACCTTCACTCCAGATTACTAGAGCGAGCTGCCCGTCTATCGGATGAATTAGGTGGAGGCTCCTTGACCGCCCTTCCCATTATCGAAACCCAGGCAGGTGACGTATCTGCCTATATTCCTACCAACGTTATTTCCATTACCGATGGACAGATTTATCTGGAGACTGAGATGTTCAACGCCGGCTTCAGACCAGCCGTTAACCCAGGTTTGTCTGTATCCCGTGTCGGTGGTAGTGCCCAGATTAAGGCTATGAAGAAGATTGCTGGACCAATCCGTATCGAGCTGGCCCAGTATCGGGAATTGGCAGCCTTCGCTCAGTTTGGTTCTGATTTGGATGCAGATACAAAAGAGAAATTGGCACAGGGTGAACGTATACGTGAGGTATTAAAACAGCCACAGTACAACCCAATGCCTGTGGAATATCAAGTTATTATCATCTATGCAGCAGTGAAGAAATATCTGTTAGATGTGCCTGTGGCACGTATTTTGGAATTTCAGAAGGGCTTATTCGAATATCTTGATACCAAGTATCCTGAGATTCCGGAAGCAATTTGTACCAATAAGGAAATCAAAGAAGAGACAGAAGCTGGCCTAGTAAAAGCCATTGATGAATATAAGCAAATCTTTGCGACAGAATAGAGAGGTGAACAAAGATGGCCTCAATGAGAGATATTAAGAGGAGAAGAGATTCCATCACCAGCACCAGTCAGATTACCAAGGCCATGAAGCTAGTGTCTACTGTAAAGCTTCAGAAGTCCAAGACTCGCGCTGAGGTATCCAAGCCTTATTTTGGGTGTATGTACAATACGGTTTCCTCCATTCTGGCCAAGGCAGGAGAGATCAATCATCCCTATACCAAGGGCAATCAATCTGGCAAAAAAGCTGTGATTCTCATTTCCTCTAACCGTGGCTTAGCCGGTGGCTATAATTCCAACGTTGTGAAGCTGATTACGGGTGGAGACTTTAAAAAGGAGGACACCGTTATTTATGCCATTGGTCGTAAGGGAAAAGAAGCCCTTGCAAGACGTGGATACCACATTCAATCGGATGACTCCGAGGTCATGAATCATCCTCTTTACAGCGATGCGGTTCAAATTGGCGCAAGAGTCCTTCAGGATTATGAAAATGGGGCAATTGGGGAGATTTATCTGGCCTATACCCTATTTAAAAATACCGTTAGCCAGATTCCTACTCTACAGCGACTTCTTCCAATAGACACAGTCCTTAAGGACCCTTCCTTAGAAGACAAGGAGGAGCAGGACCCATACGAAACTCTGACTTTAATGAACTTTGAGCCAGAGGAAGAGGAAATCCTTAATCTATTGATTCCGAAGTACGTAAAGAGTTTATTATACGGAAGCCTCGTCCAGGCTCTTGCCAGTGAAAATGGTGCCAGAATGCAGGCAATGGATTCCGCCACCAACAATGCAAATGAAATGATAGACAATTTATCCTTAAGCTATAATCGTGCGCGGCAATCCTCCATTACTCAGGAGATTACTGAGATTGTAGCAGGTGCTAGTGCAATTAGTTAATTCAGCATAGACAAAAGAAACTAGAAAAGGAGTGAGAAAACAGTTGGCAGATGAAAACATTGGGAAAATCACTCAGGTCATTAGTGCAGTATTAGACGTCAAATTCGACAGCGGCAAACTTCCTGAAATACATGAAGCAATCAATATAGAAAGGGATCAGGGAGAGACTCTTGTGGTAGAGGTGGCGCAGCATCTGGGAGATGATACTGTTCGCTGTATCGCCATGGGTTCTACGGATGGATTAAGGCGTGGCATGGAAGCAGTTGCTACCGGTGCCCCGATCTCTGTACCAGTTGGAGAAGCAACTCTTGGTCGTATGTTTAACGTACTGGGCCAGCCAATCGATAATAAAGAAGCACCAAAGGGTGTAAGCTATGAGCCAATCCATAGAGCAGCACCACCTTTTGAGGAGCAGGCAACCTCTACGGAGATGTTAGAGACTGGCATTAAGGTGGTAGACCTTCTTTGCCCATACCAAAAAGGTGGTAAAATTGGTCTGTTCGGTGGTGCTGGTGTAGGTAAGACCGTACTGATTCAGGAACTGATTACCAACATCGCTACGGAGCATGGTGGTTATTCTGTATTTACCGGTGTAGGTGAACGAACCAGAGAGGGAAATGACCTTTACTATGAGATGATAGAATCTGGCGTTATCGATAAAACTACTATGGTGTTTGGTCAGATGAATGAACCACCAGGTGCAAGAATGAGAGTAGGTCTTACGGGACTTACCATGGCAGAGTATTTCCGTGATAAAGGTGGAAAGGATGTCCTTCTTTTCATCGATAATATCTTCCGTTTTACCCAGGCAGGATCTGAAGTATCTGCTTTATTAGGCCGTATGCCTTCCGCCGTTGGTTATCAGCCAACCCTACAGACAGAAATGGGTTCTCTTCAGGAGCGTATTACTTCTACCAAGAGCGGTTCCATTACTTCTGTACAGGCGGTTTATGTACCAGCAGATGACTTAACTGATCCTGCTCCAGCAACCACCTTTGCCCATCTGGATGCAACCACCGTACTTAGCCGTTCCATTGTAGAGCTTGGTATCTATCCAGCCGTAGATCCATTGGATTCTACCTCCAGAATTCTAGATCCTCGTGTGGTTGGGGAAGAGCATTATAAGGTTGCCCGTGGAATACAGGAAATCCTTCAAAGATACAAAGAACTGCAGGATATTATCGCAATCCTTGGAATGGATGAGCTTTCCGAGGAAGAGAAGCTTATCGTTGCCCGGGCAAGAAAGGTGCAGCGTTTCTTATCCCAGCCATTCCATGTGGCTGAGCAGTTTACTGGCTTAAAAGGACAATATGTACCAATCCAGGACACCATTCAAGGTTTTAGAGAAATACTGGAAGGGAAGCATGACGATATCCCTGAAGGCCATTTCTTAAATGCCGGTAACATCGATGACGTTCTTGCTCGTGTAAAGTAGAGTAAGGAGGGATATGGTGGCAGATTCAAAGACTATGAAATTACAGATTATCTCACCGGATCGCATCTTCTATGATGGAGATGTGGAAATGGTGGAAACAACAACTACAGAGGGTGACATGGGTATCTATCCAGAGCACATTCCTCTGACAGCCATTGTTGCTCCAGGAGTTTTAACCATTCACGAGCCAGAGGGAGTAAAGGAAGCGGCTCTTCATGATGGATTTATCGAAATCCAGAAAAAGAAGGTAGTTATTCTGGCAGAATCCTGTGAGTGGCCAGAGGAAATTGATGTCCATCGAGCTGAGGAAGCCAAGATTCGTGCCGAAAGAAGATTAAAAGGCACAGAAGGAGAAATCAGTGAGTATCGTGCAGAAGCGGCTCTGCGCCGTTCCATCACAAGAATTAGTCTGGCAGAAAAATATAAGAGATAAAGAGAATCCCCGGAGCGAATGAGGTGACCCCTAAAAGTTTGACTTTATTAGCGTAGCAGTTTATGGCTGCTACGCTATTTTAGTTTGCGCCTTGCGGCGCACGTTTCTAATGGGTAAAATGTGTGTTCTTTCCAAGAAAAGAAGATAATTAAGTGATGCCTCTAATCTATTTAATAATCTTAAGAATAATGTGATAACGTCAAAATTCATACTCTATTGTGCATAAAATTAACGGTTTATTCCTGTATATTTTATACAATTCCGTGTATTGTGGTAAATTAAGGAAGTCGCTATAATGGCTTCAATAGAAACCAAAAGGATTGGTCTATTACTTGAAAATATTTCAGATGGAGGTACGTACTATGAGACAATTAGCGATTTATGGAAAAGGTGGAATTGGTAAATCAACCACTACACAGAATCTAACAGCCGGCTTAGCAGAGATGGGAAAACAGATTATGATAGTAGGCTGCGATCCAAAAGCAGATTCTACACGACTTGTATTAGGCGGTCTGGCTCAGAAGACAGTGTTAGATACACTGCGAGAAGAGGGCGATGATATTGACCTGGAGCAGGTCATGAAAACAGGCTATGGCAATATCCGTGGTGTGGAGTCAGGTGGACCTGAACCAGGTGTGGGCTGCGCTGGTCGTGGTATCATTACCTCCATTAATCTTTTGGAGCAACTAGGTGCCTATACCGATGATTTGGATTATGTATTCTATGATGTACTAGGAGACGTGGTATGTGGTGGTTTTGCAATGCCGATTCGTGAAGGTAAGGCACAGGAAATCTATATTGTATGTTCTGGCGAGATGATGGCCCTTTATGCAGCAAATAACATCTCAAAAGGAATTGTAAAGTATGCATCTACTGGCGGAGTTCGCTTAGGTGGTTTAATATGCAATTCCAGAAAGGTAGATGGGGAAGCAGACCTTGTAACGGCAGTAGCAGAAAAGATAGGAACACAGATGATTCATTTTGTGCCTCGTGATAATGCAGTACAAAGGGCAGAGATCAACAAGAAAACAGTCATTGATTTTAGTCCAGAGGAGCCACAGGCAGATGAATACCGGGCACTGGCAAGAAAAGTGGATGAAAATCAGATGCTGGTGATTCCTAAACCAATGAAGATTGATGAGCTAGAGGCAATATTAATGGAGCATGGATTAATGGATTAAGTAAAGTGTGGCTACTAGGTCTGTACTTTAACAGAAAAATAAAGGTGTGTGCAAGTGCTTTGTGCAGAAAGGAGACAGTATGTATTTAATTAGATCAATTATTCGACCAGAGAAGGTAAATGAGGTGTTGTCAGAATTATTATCCGCCGGCTTTCCATCCGTAACAAAGATGGATGTATATGGTCGTGGCAAGCAAAAGGGTATCCGTATTGGTGATATTACCTATGATGAGATTCCGAAAGAAATGCTTTTAATGGTAGTCAAGGATGAGGACAAAGACGATGCTATCAAGATTGTCATGAAGTATGCAAGAACTGGCCAAAATGGTAACTTTGGTGATGGAAGAATCTTTGTTAGTCCAGTGGAAGAAGCCTATACAATTAGTACAAAATCAAAAGAATTATAGGAGGAACTGCCATGAAAGAAGTCTTAATTATCGTTAGACTCAATAAGATAAGCCGAACAAAAGAAGCTTTAACCAATGCGGGGATCCTAGGTTTTACATGCAAGAAGGTGATGGGGAGGGGAAAGAAGATGAATATTTCTGAACTGTTTCCAGTACTAGATCAAGAGGAGTTACCGGCAAGTCCAGTAGGTGAGTATTTTACGGAGGGCAGCCGCCTGATTCCTAAGCGATTATTTACCATTATGGCACAAGACGAAGATGTGGAAAAGATTGTAACTGCAGTAATGGAAGTGAATAGTACCAATAATCCTGGCGATGGCAAGATCTTTGTATTACCAATTACCGCTGCGTATCGTATTCGTGATGGGCAACAACAAGAGGGCTCAGATTCATATTAGGAAGGAGGGAGGATATGGAGATGCATGGTAATGAGTTGAGAGAGAAAGTTTTAGAAAAATATAGTGCGAAAGTGTATCGCAATAGGAAACAGCATTTAGTCAGTATAGACCCAGAAGGAAGCAATGAGTTAACCGCCAATGTTCGTACCATTCCTGGGATTATTACACAACGTGGTTGTTGTTATGCGGGGTGTAAGGGTGTGGTACTGGGGCCGATTAGTGATAATGCTATTATTGTACATGGTCCAATTGGCTGCTCCTTTTATACATGGGGTACCAGGAGGCATAAGCAAGTAGAGACAGACCGCCATGGGGAACATGCAGATTGTTATGTAGAGTATTGTTTTTCCACGGATATGCAAGAGTCCAATATCGTATTTGGTGGAGAGAAAAAGTTGAAGAAAGCAATTGAGGAGTGTATGCGAATCTATCAACCAAAGATGCTTAGTATTTGCTCCACCTGTCCCGTGGGATTAATCGGGGATGACATACACGCCGTTGCAAAATGGGCCAGAGATCAGTATCCAGGGTTAATGTGCGTAGCCTTCTCTTGTGAAGGGTATAAAGGTGTAACCCAGTCTGCTGGTCACCATATTGCATCCAATCAATTGGTACGTTTTGTAATCGGTACTGGAGATCATAAACCAGAAAAGAAGTTTTCGGTCAACATGCTTGGTGAGTACAACATTGGTGGAGATGGCTGGGAGACTGAGAAATTGCTGAACCGCTGTGGAATCGAGGTAGTCTGTGGTATGACAGGAACTGGTACGTATCGAGATATAAAAAACGCCCATTTAGCAGATTTAAACCTAGTACAGTGTCACCGTTCCATTAACTATGTAGCAGAAATGATGCAAGATAAATATGGAATCGACTGGATTAAAGTGAATTTTATTGGCATCGACGCTACGAGAAAATCTCTTCGATCCATTGGTGCGTATTTTAATGATCCAGATTTAATTGCAAGAATTGAGCAGGTAATAGAGGATGAAGAAAGCGCGGTGGCAGAGGAAATGGAGTACTATAGGAGTAAGCTTAAAGGCAAGACAGCAGCGATCTATGTGGGAGGCTCAAGGTCTCATCACTACCAGATGCTGTTACAGGATCTAGGAATGACAACGATACTTGCTGGTTATGAATTTGCCCATAGAGATGATTACGAGGGTCGTAAGGTAATTCCAGAGATTAAAGTGGATGCGGATTCTAAGAATATTGAGAGCTTAACCTTTGGACCAGATGAGAGATATTATAATGCAGACCGAATCTCCGAGGAACATCGAGAAAAGCTTATAGCAGATTCTGAGGTTGATTTAAATGATTACCAGGGTATGGCTGCGGATATGCAAAAAGGTGCTTTGATGGTAGATGACTTAAATCATTTTGAAACCGAGGAATTCCTAAAGGAGTTAAAACCAGATGTGTTCTTCTCTGGCATCAAAGATAAGTATGTGGTGCAAAAGGCAGGAATGCTTTCTAGACAAATCCATTCCTATGATTATCAAGGCCCTTATACTTGTTTTCAAGGAGCCACAAGGTTTGGCCATGATCTGGTCATGGGCCTTTATGTTCCAGCTTGGAGCTTTATTACTGCTCCATGGAAGAACAAAGCAACGCTAATTGGACAGCTAGGAGGTGAAGCATAATGCTTAAGTATACGCCAAAAGAAGTAGTAGAACGAGAGGCTCTAGTCATCAATCCATGTAAGACCTGCCAACCAGTAGGAGCCTTGTATGCAGCTCTAGGTGTGCATGGATGTCTTCCTCACAGTCATGGTTCCCAAGGCTGTGTAGCCTTTCATAGAATGTATTTAACCAGACACTTTAAAGATCCGATTCAAGCATCTTCTAGCTCCTTTACCGAAGGTGCCTCCGTATTCGGTGGTGGGTCTAATTTAAAGACTGCAGTAAAAAATATCTTTGACCTTTATCATCCGGATATCATTGCAGTACATACCACCTGTCTGTCAGAAACCATAGGGGATGACTTAAATGCCTTACTAATTGATATAAAGCCTACTGTGCCAGAAGGCAAATACGTGGTGCATGCCAATACTCCAAGCTATTGTGGTTCTCATATTACGGGCTTTACCAACATGGTAAACGGATTTATGAAGTATCTTAGCAAATCTACCTCTACCTCCAATGGAAAGCTGGCACTCTTTCCAGGATGGTTAAATCCAGGGGATTATCGAGAATTAAAGAATATAATGAAGGAAATGAAGGTACCATTTATTATGCTCCCAGATACAGATGGTACTGTTGACACCCCAACGACTGGGGAGTATGTGATGTATGAAAAAGGTGGAACTACCATTGATGAAATAAAGTCTTTGGGAGATTGTAAGGCAGCTCTTGGTCTTGGCGTAACGGTATCTTCTCCCAACGTGGAATTTATTCGAAAGCAAAGCAAGGTCAAAGGAAGCACCATTGCCTATCCAATTGGAATTGAGGCAACCGATGCTTTTGTATTAAAATTGCAGGAGTTCTGTGCAGAAGAGGTACCAACAAGTCTGGAAACCCAGAGGGGCTACTTGATTGATATGATGATTGATACTCATCAATATACCTATGGAAAGAAGGTTGCGATTTATGGAGATCCGGATTTTGTCATTGGTATGATGAACCTTTCTTTGGAGCTTGGCATGATTCCAAAATACTGTATCACGGGAACCTCAAGCATAACCTTTGAAGAGGAGGGGAAAGCCCTTTTATCTAAATACGGTGTCAGTGAAGAGTGTAAGGTGCAAGCTGCCAGTCAGCTCAATACCACAACGGATCTCTTTTTACTTCATCAGTGGATTAAGAATTCACCGGTGGATTTACTCATTGGTGGTACCCATGGTAAGCATATTGCAAGAGCAGAGGATATCCCTTTAGTAAGAGCCGGATTTGATATCATTGACCGCTATTGTCACTCTTATTTCCCAATTGTGGGCTATGTTGGTGCCATGAGAATGGTAGAGAAGATTACCAATGCTTTGATGGACTATGAAGATAGTCATTGTGAGGAAAAAGATGTTGAGATGGTAATGTAATGGAACCAGCCCCTATGATAGGTTGCCGCTTGCTACATCATAAAAAATGTATATAAGTGTCATAGAAAGAAACAATAGGTTTTACTGCGAAAAAGTATTGACGAAGAGAATAATTAGGGATATTATTACTTAAATTCATAGCGGGGGTAAAGACGACACCGTCTTTTTACCCTCGCTTTCTGTATTTGTACGGGGTTTAAGTGATAGAGACAGGGGGGAATGAAATGGATAACATACATGAACATAATGTCTTAGAGGAAAGAAAGCAATTTATATTATTCAAAAAGGATTCAGGATGTAGTGGAGATGGTATCAAATGTGATTTAGCGTCCGTATCTGGTGCGGTTAGCCAACGAGCATGTGTGTATTGTGGGGCAAGGGTTGTTTTAAATCCCATAACAGATGCCTATCATATTGTTCATGGCCCCATTGGTTGTTCTAGCTACACTTGGGATATCAGAGGTAGTTTGACAAGTGACAGCAATCTTTACCGAAATAGCTTTTGTACCGACCTTAGAGAGACGGATATTATCTTTGGAGGAGAGAAGAAGCTCACTGCAGCCATCGAAGAATTAGTCAAAGAGCAGGATGCCAAATTAATCTTTGTATATGCCACCTGCATCGTAGGTGTCATAGGAGATGATATTGATGCAGTTTGTAGAAACATGTCTAGTAAATATGAGATTCAAGTTATCCCAGTAAAATCGCCGGGTTTTTCTGGAAATAAGTCTACAGGATATAAGGTGGCCTGTAATGCAATTATGCAACTGATTACACCCTATAAAACCACGGAGAAGAAAGAGGGAGTTAATATTCTAGGGGACTTTAATCTGGCGGGAGAAATGTGGATTATCAAAAACTATTTACATAAGATCGGGATTAGAGTAGTATCCACTTTTACTGGGGATGCCAATTATAAGAATATGGTAGAAGCGCCGAAAGCAACCCTGAACATTGTACAGTGTGCTGGCTCTTCGGTGTACCTAGCCAACCGTATGGAGGAGGAATTTCAGATTCCCTACATAAAGGTAAGCTTCTTTGGGGTAGAGGACACCTCTAGTTCTTTGGTTAGAATTGCAGAAGCACTAAAAAATGAAGAAGCAAAGAAGAAGGCTATTGCCTTTTGTACGAAAGAAGCAGAAAAATTAGAGAGTTTCCTCCATCCATACCGTAAAAATCTTCAAGGGAAAAAGGTCGCTATCTATGTGGGAGGCGGGTTTAAAGCGATTTCTTTAATTCGACAATTTAACTTTATGGGAATGAAAACGGTGATGGTGGGCACCCAAACTGGGAAAAAAGAGGATTATGAAGTCATAGAGCAGTTAGCGGATTCTGATACGGTAATCTTAGATGATGCAAATCCTGCAGAGCTTGAGACCTTTATGAGACAAAAATCTGCAGATATCTTAGTTGGTGGTGTGAAGGAACGGCCCTTAGCCTATAAGTTAGGAGTAGCATTTTGTGATCATAACCATGAGAGAAAACATGCATTGGCAGGTTTTGAAGGTGTATATAACTTTACCAGAGAGATCAATGAGAGTATCAATCATCCAGTTTGGCAGTATATCAGAGAGGAGGAGGTTTTATGAAGACAGAAGTAAAGCCCTTAGTCAACTTAAATGTGAATCCTTGTAAAATGTGTATGCCAATGGGAGCTATGACTGCTTTTTATGGGATTAATCACTGTGTATCCATTCTACATGGCTCCCAAGGTTGTAGTACCTATATTAGACGTCATATGGCTACTCATTATAATGAGCCTGTGGATATTGCCTCTTCCTCTCTAACAGAGGAAGGTACGGTATATGGAGGAGAAGAAAACCTAAAAAAGGGCCTAAATAACCTGATTGAACTTTACCATCCGCAGGTTGTAGGAGTTGCAACCACTTGTCTGGCAGAGACCATTGGAGAAGATATCGAACGAATTATTGAGAACTATTATAACGAGAATCCGGATAAACGGAGTGTGGTGATTATCCCCACTCACTCGGCAGGTTATGGGGGGACACAGTTTGAGGGATACTTTAGTGCACTTACTTCTATCGTCTCCAATGTTGAGATGGATAGTACTCCTAATTCTAAGGTGAACATCATTACCTCCTATATGAGTCCAGCTGATATAAGAAGCGTAAAGGAAATCTGTGGAGCATTTGAGTTAGATGCAATTTTTTTACCAGATTTGTCAGAAAACCTAGATGGTGGCTATAAAGCCCAGTATAGCAGGTTACCAGAAGGTGGTACCAATCTAGCTGACATTAAGAAGATGGCAGGTGCCAGAGCAACCATTGAGATTAGCAATGTTGAGTGGAGTCAGTCATCTGGAAAGCTACTATTCGAACGATATGGAGTGCCTTACACGAGAATTGATCTGCCAGTGGGGTTAAAAGGCAATGATAACTTACTAAAAACATTAAGTGAGATTAGTTTAAAGCCAATTCCAATGAAATATAAGGTGCAGAGAGGTCGTTACCTAGATGCTATGATAGATAGCCATAAGCACAATGCTCCTGCAAGAGCAGTAATATTTGGAGAACCAGACTTTATCTTGTCGGTGTTACAGCTTTGTAAGGAAAATGGGATTATGCCTATGGTAATTGCAACGGGTACCGTGTTTCCAAGACTTAAAGCCATGGTGGAAAACGAAGTAGAGGAGATTGGCAGAAGATACTTTATCGACGAATTTTTTATCCAGGATGATGTAGATTTTAAGGACATTGAAACAGCAGCGTTAAAGTATGATTGTAATCTTATGATTGGTAACTCAGATGGTAGACGTATGGAAGAAAGTCTAAGGATTCCTCTCATTAGAAGAAGCTTTCCTATTCATGACCGTGTCGGTGGTCAAAGACTTAGAATGGTTGGTTATGAAGGTTCCTTAACTTTACTAGATGACATCACCAATGCTTTACTTGCAAGAAAAGAAGAGACCTTTCGAGAAGTCTTATTTCATACTTACTATACCAAGGAGAAGGGGGAGGAAGAGGCGCAAAGTGTAAAACCTGCTTCTATACTAGAAAAGACAGCGACTCATCCTTGCTATAACTGTGCTGGTCATCAGTACGCAAGAATGCATCTTCCCGTAGCGCCAAGATGTAATGTGCAGTGCAACTATTGTGTGCGTAAGTTTGATTGCCCTAACGAAAGCAGACCGGGTGTTACCACCAAGGTATTAACTCCAGAAGAGGCATTCGAGAAATATAAACTAGTCAAAGAGAAGATGCCTAATCTCACAGTAGTAGGGTTTGCTGGGCCAGGGGATGCTCTGGCTAATTTTGAAGAGACAAAAAGCACCATGGAATTAATACGGGAATATGATAAAGAGGTAACGTTCTGCTTATCCACCAATGGTTTATTACTTCCTACCTACGCAAAAGAGTTAGTAGAGCTAGGCGTATCCCATGTTACTGTGACGGTCAATGCCATAGATCCTAAGATTGGTGCAAAGATATACAAATATGTGAATTTCATGGGAGTAAAATATATTGGTGAGAGTGCAGCAGCCATCTTACTTACCAATCAACTCAGTGGGTTAGCGTATCTTGTTTCCAAAGGGATTATATGCAAAGTAAACATTGTCACCTTAAAGGGGATAAACGATGCTCACATTCCTGCTATCGTGAATAAGATGAAGGAGCTTGGAGTCTATATTACCAATATTATGCCAATGCTTCCAGTGGAGGGAAGTGTCTTTGAGCATATGAAGACGCTAACCAACAAGGAAATTGAGACCTTAAGGAAAGACTGTGGTCTCATTATGAAGCAGATGACACACTGTAAACAGTGTCGAGCAGACGCCATAGGAACTCTAGAGAATGACTTAAGTCTAGACTACCGTGGTTATCAACCGAAGGCGTTGGAAAAGAAGGTTGGGAGATATCTCTTTGCTGTGGCTAGTAAAAGTGGTATGTTCATCGATCAACACTTTGGCCAGGTGAAGGAGTTCTACATTTATGAGTATAAAGATGATACGGCAAGCTACATTGAAAAACGTAAGGTGAAACAGTATTGTGAGGGTAGTGAGTATTGTGAAGAAAAAGAAGATAAGATAAAAGCCATCATAGCAACCGTAGCGGATTGTAAAGGAGTGATTGCGATGCGCATCGGAGACTCACCAAGAAGACAGCTAGAGGGAAAAAATATTGCGGTGGTAGTTACCTATGACCGCATTGAGGATGCCGTATTAAAGGCGGGAAGAGATATGTAAATAATGAAAAAGGGAGAGGATTCATATGGTTCAACCAAAATATCATGTATTTATCTGCACAAGCTGTTCGATTACCGGACAACAAAGAGGATTTTGCTATAACAGTAAATCCGTGGATATTCTACGAAAGTTTATGGAGGAGATCAATGAGCGTGACCTATCCAGTGAGGTAGTGCTAAGTAATACTGGTTGCTTTGGAATCTGTGATAAGGGCCCTATCGCCGTTGTGTACCCAGAAGGGGTATGGTATGGTCACTTAAGCGTTGATGATGTGGAGCGCATCTGTGACGAACACTTTGAGGGTGGTACCCCCGTGGCGGATTTAATGATCTAGGGCTTTAGCATAGGCTGATTCTTATAAATCAAAAGACAGGTTGGTGATAGATTGCAGATAATAGATGCTACGTTATGTATGTTAGAGAATAGTTCTCCTACACAAAAACAAGTGCGAGAATGGATTCGCTTGATGGAAGCATGTGGGATATATGACTTTATGGTTTCAAAGAAAGTGTATCCAATGATTGAGGCCATTCCTGATTCTACTGGGGTGTTTTATATGGAAGTGGATTTTATGGATAATCGCAAGAGATACCCAAGGATTACTTATTTTATGCAATCTAAAAGAGTGCAAGAGAATACAATCACCATGATTCAGATGAATGATAATAGAGAAATTATGCACCTTCGTAAATTTGCTAGTGCAGAGGCAGTGGCGTTGATAGGTTTAGATGACTTTATGTGCTTTGATTTTTCCACCTCCTTAAAGGAAATCTTCTCTGTCTTTGATAAAAAGAAAATCTATTTCTCGCCGGAGAATGGCAATGAATGTGCCACAGCAGAGGCAGTGATGTTTATGAAGGCCGGTGGGAAAAAAGTCATTACTGCCTTTGCGGGTATCGGGAAAAAAGCTGCCACAGAACAGGTGATGTTAGCATTACGACTAAATCACCGTTATAAGGTAAACCAAGATTTTTCAAGCTTACCACAACTAAAACGTCTCTATGAAGAGATCACAGGGGTAAAGATTCCAGAGAAAATGCCTGTCATTGGGGATCACATCTTTATGGTGGAATCCGGTATTCACGTAGATGGAATTCGTAAAAAACCATCTAACTATGAAACCTATCCTCCAGAGTTGGTAGGGCAGACAAGAAAGATTGTGCTAGGGAAACAATCTGGGCTAAGCTCCATTCGCTATAAATTAGAAGAGATTGGCTATCAGGAACTAGAAGCTGAAGTATGTTACCGGATTCTAAAAGCGGTAAAGAAAGAATGTAGCTTAAAATGTAAGAGCTTAAGTGATGAGGAGTTAATAAGAATTATTGAGGGATGCTTATGAAGATAAATAAAAAGATTGTAGATACCACGTTGAGAGATGGTGAGCAATGTCCAGGTATCGCATTTGCACCGGAGGAAAAGTTATATCTTGCGCTACTTTTAGATGATTTAGGGGTTTATGAGATAGAGGCGGCCTGTGTGGATGTACATAACCATAATTTGATGTTTATAGATAAAATTATGGCGCAGAAAAAACAGGCAAAGATTTCCCTTTGGTGTCGTATGAGACAGGAAGATGTCACCGAAGCTTGTTTGATTCAACCAGATCTTATACACATAGGGGTTCCAGTATCCTATGTTCAGATTTATACCAAATTAAAAAAGAATAAGAGTTGGGTACAGCGAGAAATTCAAAATTGTATCGAGATTGCCAATCATTATAACATTCCAGTTACCGTTGGGCTTGAGGATTCAGCGAGAGCAGACATTGGGTTTATTCTAACCTTAATCAGGCAGCTATACCTGTTTGGCGTAAGGACTGTACGGGTAGCAGATACAGTAGGGACGTTAACTCCTGACCGAGGGGCTGAGATGGTAAGGTTAATCCATGGAGCAATCAAAGAATTAGAGATTGAGATCCATGAACACAATGACCTAGGAATGGCTGTTGCCAATTCCATTGTAATGGCTAACGCAGGTGGGAACCTGATTGATTGCACGTTATTAGGGATAGGAGAGCGCGTGGGAAATTGTAGTCTATACGACTTCATACATGCAACAGAGCGAATCTTTGGTTGTGGTATCGATAAGAAGAAGATACGAAAAGTGGAAGAGGAATTAATTAAAATCATGAGAAAGGCATGGTGAGGACTATGAGCTTATTGATGATATCAAGATTCCCTAGGAAACTGTTACACTTCGTCCTCATATCGCAAAAAGGGTTAATACCATTTGTTCGTATATGAAAGAAAATAATTCTAGTATGTTACTTGGATATAGGATTGTTGGCGTACCGTATTATATCTCACTACTGAAGAGGAAGGGGTGTACGTCCTTAATTTTGATAAAGCCATCGGTTCCCATCCGGAATCAAGTTCCAAAAAGATGCTGCAACTGTTTTTAAATAAGGGTAGTTTCCGATGTCAGTCAATCCTTTGTTCCCCTGTTATGCCGTGGCTAGAAAACTATGTTACAGAACATAACATGAAGATGTATTCTCACTAAAGAAAGTGGCAGGTATGTGATTACCATTGTTTCTGAGGCAATGTAAGTTGAGAGGAGATGGGTGTTATAAATAATGAAAAGATAACCATTGGTGATAATACATTTATACCCAGATACTTACCGATGGATGCTAGATCTCGTGACAAAGAAACCATAGAGTATTATCCTTCCGGTGAAGTAAAATCTATCTACCTTGCATCCATTCATACGGTGATGTTACCATCGGGTAAGACAAATGCAGAGTATGTTACGTTTTATAAAGAGGGACAGATCCATCGTATCTTTCCTGTATATGGGAAGTTGAGTGGATATTGGTTCGAAGAAGATGAAAAGAGATTCTTACAGGAAAGTACCCATGTAATCGGGGAGTATTCTTATAGGGGGATGTTTTCATGCATCTGTTGTTATCCCTCTGGTAAGGTAAAAAGCTTGACAATATGGCCAGGAGAATCTATTACCATCATGTATAACCAGAAAAAGGTGGCAGTGAAAAATGGAATATCATTTTATGAAGATGGGGCAGTAAAAGCCTTTGAACCTAATAATCCGATTTCTATCAAGCATGGTACAGGAATTTATCTTGCCTATGACCCTCTGGCCATTGGTATCTCAGGGGACTATACCTCCTTTTCCCTTTATCCGAATGGAGAGGTGCGTAGCCTCAAAACAGCATTAACAGGGATTTGTTATGTGAAAGAGAATGATAAAAAAGAGGGAGGCGGTCTAAACGAAATACAACATAGAGTACAGCCAGAGTTTGTTATGGGCCCCTATGATATGTCCGAACAGATACTAATGTCTATGCTTATAGAGTTTACAGAGGATGAGTTGTGCATTACTGACAGTAACAAGCACATAGAGCGGGTATCTCTACGTCAGATTAAGGAAACCTATCTTGTTACGGAGAATATAGAATATATAACCTGTGGAGAGTGTAGTTCCTGTAGTAAATGTGCAAGGAAGAGATAAAGAAAGGGAGGGCTAGCTATGGAAAAGGATAATACATTTACATGTAAGTTGATTCTGCCTAGTAAATATTATATTCAGCTGAATGATGAGGGGAAGAAATTATATGAAGAGAGTAGCTTGGGCATGCAGGTAGAATTGCCTATAGAGCTTACCAAAGGAATCACTTTAGCAGATTGTATCCCTGCATTTGTAGAATCGGCATATCTAGAGTTAAATCCAAAGTATGCTTTAACGGAGGCTACCAAGGTAAAATGTGAGCTATACAAATTAGGAAAGACCGATGAGGTTTTTAATTTGCTAGTGTCCATTACGTATCCCAAAAGTGACAAAGTATGTTATGAGCTTTTAATCTTTCATCAGGTGGATTTATCACAGCGAACATTCACCTTTCAACTAATGGGTGACCAGACTATGTTTCATATGGATTACTAAGGAGGCTTGTTTATGTTAAAAAAGATGATATTTGATAAAGAGGCTGTGTTATCCATGGCAGAAGGCATTCTCTTAGTATGTCAGTTATTAGAAAAATCCTATGGACCAAATGGTCGTAGTGTGGTAGTGGAAAATGCGAGTCAATCGGTTGTCATTACTCGTAATAGTCAGATGATATTGGAAAACTTACTATGCCAAGACAGATACCTGAATGAGGGAGTACAGTTGGTGAAAGAGGCCATACGGACTGTATATAATCAAGTGGGGGATGGCACCAAATTGACGGCATTGCTGGTAAAAGCCATGGTAGAGGAGGGGAAAAAGTATCTAGCAGCGGGTATACGTCCTCTCTATCTGCGGGCAGGTCTTAAGAAAGCGTTACAAACCATTGAAAAACAGATTGCAAGCAATACGGTCATAATATCAGATACTAAGGAGCTGATACATAGTGTAAAAGCAGCCTGTCGTGATTACGATATCGCCTCCATGGCAGTTAATGCATACCAGAAAGTATCTACGAAAGGGGTGATTTTAGTAAAAGCCTCAAACAGAGTAGAGAACTATATGGAGGTAGAAGAGGGTATGAAGATAAAACAAGGCTATCTATCTTCTGCATTCTGTGAGAAAGGAAAAGATCGTATCACCTATCATCACGCCTATGTATTGGTGACAGACATGAATATAGCAAGCTTTAGCACCTTATTACCAATCCTAGAGCAAATAGTAAAGGAAGCAAGACCACTTCTTATCATTAGTGAGGATATAACCAAGGAAGCATTGGCTATGTTACTTCATAATGTAAGTCATGGTGTATTTAAAATAGCAGCAGTCAAAGCAGAGGGGTATAAGAAAAGAAAGTCTGACTTATTAGAGGACATAGCGGTATTGACTGGGACTAAAGTGTTAAAGCAGGACTGTGGAGATGAGATTGAAACATGTACGCTCTCTCTCCTAGGCCAGGCAGAGGAGGTGGTTGTCACCAAGAACTTTACCACTATCTATGGTGGAAAAGGGGAAGCTTGGAAGATAAAAAATCAAATAAAGGAAATACAAAAAATCATGGAGGATCAAAAGACAAATGAATATGATAAAGAGCAATATCGCGAAAGAATGGGGAGGCTGAAAAATGGGGTGGCTGTCTTATATGTAGGAGGAAGAACCAATCAGGAGATTAGAGAGAGTAAGCAAGGGATGGAATCTGCGGTGAGAGTGGCGAGGAATATTATTGAGGGAGGGATGCTTCCTGGTGGAGGAAGCTTCTTATATCATATGGCAGAACAACTTGACCAGTTGGCACTTTCTGAAGAAGAGGAGTATGGAAAGCGACTGCTTCAGTTAGCTTGTACTGCCCCTCTAAAGACCTTACTTTTAAACAATGGTAAAGATCTGGGCAAGCTAGTGGAACTGCACCGGAGTAATTCTAGAATCTATAGTATGGGCTACAATACAGAAAATGACAAGATTGAGGATATGTATCGTGAAGGTGTTATGGATTCTGCTACTGTCATTTTGATGGCGCTTGAGCAAGCAGTGAGCGTAGTATCTGAATGGTTGGACTGTGCAGTACTTATGATAAGCACAGGACCTGACAGAGAAGATCTTCAGTTAATGAAAGAGGGCGTTCCGATTATGTGGTAACGAAGAGCGTATTATGCCTTCATCATAGCCATACAAAGATCAATATAGCTTTGTAAGTTGGCAGTTAATCGTTTGTTTTTATGGTACATAATTACTAGGTTTCTACTAAGGTTAATATCTTGAATTACTAATTCGGCTAATTCACCGGATTGTAATTGTTCTTTCACTGCCTCAAAGGGAAGGATAGCGATTCCGGTGTTTCTTTTACACTCGTTAATCAATGAGGTGGCACTGATGCTTTCCCAGTAGGGCTTTAAATGATACCCATTGGTGAGCATAATTTCTTCAAACATTTCTCTTGCCCCAACGCCCTTTTCACGAGTTAGAAAACGTTCCTTCATGATTTCCTTTAACTGCAGAGTGGGTTTGAGGGTTAAATAATGATTGGGAGAGACTACGGCAACGATCCGATCATGATAAAAGGGTTGTTGGATCATATCCGTATCCGACATGGAAGAGGATTCTTCTACAAGTGCAAGATCAAGGGTATTGTTTCTTATAAGATTTTTTAGATAGGAGGATTTGTTAATGATGATCGATACTTTGGTAGAAGGGTAGAGGAATGAAAAAGAATTTGTAATTTGTCCTAGCATATGGATACCAACAGTATAGTTACCTCCAATTCTTAGATTCTCCATACCTTCATTGGATTTTAAGTGAATAATGGATTCTTCATAAAGGGAGATAATCTTATTAGCGTAGTCAAAGAGACACTCCCCAGCCTCTGTAACATACAATTTTTGTGATAATCGATCAAATAAGGGTCTCTCATAAAATTTTTCAAGCTCCTTAATAGCATGGCTTACCGAGGGTTGCGTCATGTAGAGATTCTTAGCAGCGGTTGTCATATTACGCGTTTTATATACTTCTAGAAAGATGGTGAAATGCCGTAAAGTCATAAAAATGTCCCCCCTAAATGCGTCATCCTTGATAAAACAAATATTTACAAAATTATAAAGGTAAAGTAAATAAAATGCAATTTATATAGTAATGAATTTATTTCATATATTTAAGAAAATAATGGATTTTAGGTGGAAGACGTTACTATTATACCGAATGCTGTTTAGCATAGATCATCTTTCTAGTACTTACTAAAACCCATTGGTTTTTCCTATTGGACGAATAAAAAGGAGAATGATAGGATAGCTAAATACCATCAAAGTTGGTTCTTATGAGAGGAGTATGAAGAATGAGAAAAAAAGTGATAGGTCTAATGATGTGTATGGTAGGTATCCTGACCATGGTCTCTGGTGGTATTTCCCAAAAGTCACATCCAGGGAAAGAGGAAACAAAGATTCATGTATTTATTGCTACAAGTTTAGGTGGACCTATGGAAGAGATAAAAAAGGAATATCAAAAGAACCATCCAGAAGTAAACATTACCTATAATGCAGATAGTTCTGGAACGTTACTAACACAGATACAGGAGGGACATGAGTGTGATATCTTTTTTTGTGCAGCAACAAAGCAAATGGATGTTCTCGAGAGGGAAGGTTATGTGACCAAAGGTACCAGAAAAGATTTACTTAAAAATCAATTGGTACTGATTACAGCAAAGGACAGTGGTACAAAGGTAACTGCATTTTCCAACTTAAATCGCGCAAAGAGCATGGCATTAGCGGGAGGAAGTGTACCAGCAGGGAAATATACCAGAACCATCCTTGTAAAGTTAGGTTTGCTACCCCATGTAGAAGATCCATCTGTGTATACCTCAGAGGAGATATCCCAAATATTACATGGGGTGGAGATTAATGAATGCAGTAATGTAAGTAAGGTCACGGAAGCAGTGAAGGAAGGTGCTAATGAGATTGGAACGGTTTACTATTCGGATGCTTATTTAGTCAAAGATCAAGTTAGTATCATAGACTCAGCGGATGCTTCCTTGACTGGGGAGATTCTCTATCCTGTGGCACAGTTAGAGAATAAAGAAGCAGATGAATCCCAAAGAAAGGAAGTCACTGATTTTTTATCCTATCTTTTGTCTGAGGATGCAAAGACAATATTTGAACAGTATATGTTTCACTATGTTGGATAAGTAAAGGAAAGGAGCATAACCATGGAATATTTTAAGGATTTTGATTTTGATCCACTAATCATCTCATTAAAGACAGGAATTGCAGCTACTATAGTTTCCTTTTTTCTAGGGATTTTCATCGCTGCGAAAGTTGTGAAGATGGCTCATGGAAAAAAAGCTATGGTAGATAGTATCTTAACACTTCCCATGGTTCTTCCCCCTACAGTAATTGGCTTCTTTCTCCTTTTACTTTTTAGTAGAAGAAGACCATTAGGAGCCATACTCTATGAGAATTTTGATATCAAGGTGGTACAGACCTGGCTTGGCTGTGTAATTGCAGCTACGGTAATTGCTCTTCCCCTTATGTATCGCAATGCCCGAGCAGCCTTTGAACAGATTGATAGAAACATTATATATGCTGCTAGAACATTAGGGATGTCAGAATCTAAGATATTTTGGAAGGTAATTATACCAGCAGGGTTTCCAGGAATTCTATCTGGGGCCATCTTAACCTTTGCTCGTGCCATTGGGGAATATGGGGCCACATCTATGCTGGCAGGGAATATAGCAGGAAAGACCGGGACCATTTCACAAAAGATTGCTATGGTCATACAGGATGGAAATTATACAAGTGCAGGCATCTGGGTATTGATGATACTGTTTCTATCCTTTGTCATAGTTGTGGCCATTAATCTGATTACCAGTGGAACCATGAAAAATATCACGAGGGGGTAAGGCATATGCATATAGAGTTAGATATCCATAAGAAATATAAGGACTTTGTACTTTCCTTACAGTATGAAGGGGAATGTAATCGGATAGGAATATTAGGAGCTTCCGGCTGTGGAAAAAGTATGACATTACAAGCGATAGCAGGAATTATAACACCTGACCAAGGGCGGATAATCATTGATGGTCAGGTGTTTTTTGACTCGGATAAGAAAATCAATCTTACTCCACAGGAGAGAAGGGTGGGATACTTATTTCAAAACTATGCGTTGTTTCCGAATATGACCGTTGCAGATAATATTGCAGCTGGTCTTGCAGGAAAGACCAAAGAGGAGAATAGGGAGCGTGTTGCCTTAATGGTGAAGAGATTTGCCCTGGATGGATTAGAAAAACGATATCCCAAGGAGCTTTCTGGTGGACAACAGCAAAGGGTTGCTCTAGCTAGAATCATGGCTTATGGGCCAAGGTTACTTATGCTAGATGAACCATTTTCGGCCTTGGATAGTTACTTAAAGGATGCCTTACGACTTGAGATGAAGCGGCTATTAAACCAATATGCTGGGGGTATGATTCTGGTTACCCATAGTCGTGATGAGATATACGAATTCTCAGAGGAACTGGTGATTATGAATGCAGGTTGTTTCATTGAGAAAGGGCCAACCAAGGAAATTTTTAAGAAGCCTCATTTTATGGAGACAGCAAGATTGACAGGGTGTAAGAATCTCTCTAAAGTTATGAGGATAGATGATCACCATATCTATGCAACAGAATGGGAGCTAAAACTTGAAACAAATGAGGTCGTTTCCCCGTTTATCACCCATGTAGGCATTCGGTCCCATCATCTTCATTTATCCTCTGGTAACGAGGCGAATCGATATCAGTATAAGATGATAGACATTTCTGAAAAACCTTTTGAAATAACATATTTGGTCAAACCATATCCTAGTGATGGGAACCCTATGATATGGAAGCTATATAAGGATGAGGCACTGAATATAAACATAGGTGATCTTTGTTTTCTATATGTTGCCCCAGAGGATGTGATGATATTGAGTGAAGTCAAGGAAAGGTAGCAGGGGCAAAAATAACAAACAATGGGAAACATATATAATGATTGACACAATATGGCAATTTACTTAATATATAATTAGGTTAGTCAAAGATTGTCAATGGTTGCAAGGCTGATACTTAATAATGGAGGTAATCATAATGAAAAGTGTAAAAAGTGTAAAAAGTGTTGTAGCTCTGATTTGCTTTGTTTTTCTACTGGAATCTATATTGTTGAACGCTAACTATTCGACGGTAGATGCATCTACACAGAGTGTCAATGTAAAAGCGATTGCTGGTGCAGTAGCTTTACCACTGGATGTGAAAAAGACAGTTACATTTACAGAGGATGAACGGGATAAGCTGTTCTCATTTACTCCATCAGTAACTGGAAGTTATAAGGTGGAATCTTTTGGAGTAACGGATACTGGATTTATATTGTATGATGAAGAGAATCGTATGGATAGCTATAATAACGATAGTGGAGAAGACTATAATTTTAAGTGCTGTTTTGACCTGCTGGCAGGAAAGACATATACTTTATATGTCCAAAGTTACGACGGAGCGGGAAGCTGTGAAGTATTACTAACTAGATTAACCAAAATGGAGATTGTTAGCCCTACACTAACTACCTATTATGTAGGAACTGAAGAATTGGATTTTGAAGGGTTATCTGCTACGTTATACTATTCTAATGGAACGAATGAGACAATGAATACTGATAACGTTATAGAACAAGCATATTATAGAAAGAGGTTTGAGATTACCTATGGTCCGGTTAAATTAGGGCTTAATACTGTTAACATATCCTATGGGGGTTTTACAAAATCCTTTACAGTAAATGGGGTAACGCTTGCGTCTCCAATGCCATCATGTTCTCCAATAACATTGGATAAAGTTGTTGATGTTTCAACAACAAAGAATGGTGAACCAGGATACTACTCTTTTGTGCCTACTCTAAGTGGAGATTACAACTTCGAATCTTCATACCTGTCTGGCATAGTGTATATCTCGGTATTCGATGCTAGCGGAAATCTTCTTAAAAAAGATAAGTCCGCGTTTGGTGAAGTTAATACATATTATCTCCAAGCAGGAAAAACATATTATATAGTTAGTAAAATGCCATTTAATACAGGTTCATATTCGTTTACTTGCACCCAAGTAAAGGAAGTGGATAAGCTACAAGTGGTAAGAATGCCTATTAAAACAGAGTTTCTTGTTGATTATGATTACATGAATTTAGAGGGCCTGCGTATTAAAATATATTATAAAGATGGAACGAGTGAAGTGATATATGGATTCGAGGGTATGCGGGACGGTAACTGGAATGGATATTATGTAGGTATAGAAGGTGATGATCTTAAAGAAGGAGATAATGTGATTAAGGTTACTTATAGAGGAAAAGCAGTATCTTTTACACTTAAGGGTGTCAGTGTTCTGAATAAGTATTCCAATGCGTCTATCATTCCAGGAGTACCGGACACCACATTGAAATTTTCATTGGCCTCCAGAGTACTTGTAAGAAAGTTCATTCCAACAGTAAGTGGGCAATATATCTTTGAAACCAATTCCCAATACTCGATGGGTTATGTATTGTATAACAATTATGGTGAATATCTGTATTCGATATATCCTTCCGAAGACAATAATGGTCGATATCCAAGTAAATATGCAAGATACTTGGAGAAAGATAAAGTGTATTATATAGTAATGTATAATGATTGTGATTATAGCAGTAATTCATTAACTTTAGGAATTAGGACTGCAACTGCCTATACTGTGCCAAAAGGAATATCAGCAGTGTATGGACAGACCTTAGGACAAATAGCATTACCAAAAGGATTTTCATGGGAAGATAAGAATATCCGCTTGAATTCGGTGGGACAACACATTTTTACAGCAAAGTATACTCCTACAGACGGGAGAATAATATCTGTAGTATCCGGAATAAGAATAACGGTTAATGTAAAACCTCCAGTCTATAAAATCACTTATAAACTTACGGGAGGCGTAAATAATAAATCCAATCCAAATACGTATGGGTTGCTTACAAAGAATATTACATTAGGGAAACCATCTAGGAAAGGATATGAATTTGCTGGATGGTATGCAGATGCAAAATACCGGAAAGCCGTTAATTCCATTGCAAAAACCAGCAAGGGAGCTATAACTTTATATGCAAAATGGAATAAAATAACACTAAAACAAGGTAGCATAAAAGGTCTTCTAAATAAAAAATCCGGATTGGTAGTGGCTTCCTATAGTAAGCTTTCCAAAGTAAAAGGCTATCAGGTTGTATATTCTACGGATAAGAAGTTTAAAAATGCAAAATACAAGTTAACCACTAAGACAAGTTTTTCACTCAGTAAGTGTAAAAAAGGAACCACCTATTATTTTAAGGTAAGAGGATATACAGTGGATTCTGCTGGTAAGATGGTATATGGTAAATACAGCAGCACTAAGAGTATCAAGGTAAGTAGATGATAAGTCAACAGAGCAGGGTATTTTTTGGGGATCCTGCTCTGTTGTCTAAAGTGAGATGGCCCCTGACTCCTTGTATTTTAAAACAAGCAAAGGAGAGTTTCAATGGATTACATACCTTATCACACTGTGGAAAGACCATCCTCCTTCCGGAACTGATTTGGCGTCATTTTATATTTCCGCTTGAATAAACGGTTAAAATAAGAGAGATTGTCAAACCCACTCTGGCTAGCAATATCCAGAATAGAGTCGGAGGATAACCGTAAGTTTCTTGCTGCAATGGTCAGCCGATAGTCATTGAGGTAAGAGACAAAGCTGGTTCCCATGGTATTTTTGAAAAATTTCATAAAATGAGAGGGACTATAGTGGAGTAGCTCTGCCATCTGATTAATGGTAATAGGCTCTGAATAATGTTCTTCTGTATATTTAATCAGTAGCTTCATCTTTTCAAGTGATTTTGGTGTCTGTAAGACACTAAGATCTCTTTTTTTATGGGAAAACAGAATAAAGAAAATTTGATAAAAGTATCCCTTAATGGCAAGCTGGTATCCCTCTGGTCTGGCATCGGACAGAGTGTCCACCTTCTTTAGTAACGTTGCAATCTCTTCATAGTAGGACAGGGAAGGAGTCAGAAGTAGGTTGTCAAAGGCAATAGTATTTTGAAAAAGTGGTCGGATAAACTGGGTGGAACAGATGTCCTCATGATGGGAAAGCAGAAAATCAGCGGTAAAGAGGATATTTTCGTATTCCATAATGGCATTGGGAATGCCTTGGATGGAATGAATCTGACCGGAAGGAATGAATAGAATTGTACCAGCTGTCACAGTATAGGTGTTATAATTGACGGAGATTTTGCCCATGCCCTTTTTTACTACGATTAACTCCATTTCTGAATGCCAGTGCA
>JAEZPG010000028.1 GCA_023413555.1 Bacillota bacterium
TTTTTACCTTGAAGCAATCGCTTCTATTTCAACTAAAGCATCTTTCGGTAGAGCCACTACTTGAAATGCAGCTCGAGCAGGGCAAACTCCTTTAAAGAAACGTCCATATACCTCATTCATAGCAGCAAAATCACTCATATCCTTCAATAGCACTGTAGTCTTCACCACATTATCCATTGTCAAGCCTTCCGCAGCTAAAACCGCCTGAATGTTTTTTAAAGATTGTTCTGCCTGGCTAGCTATATCCACCCCAGCAAATGATCCTGTTGTAGGATCTATAGGTAATTGTCCCGAAACATATACTGTGTCATTTACAATAAGCGCCTGGGAATAAGGACCAATTGCTGTCGGTGCTGAAGTTGTTTGAATTTCAATCTTCCCCATAAGTACCACTCCTTTGTCTTTAGATATTTGATAATTATATTATCTTTTTAATAATTATTTTATCATCTTTTGATATCATTATATATAATTCGACTTAAAATGTAAACATATATTTTAATTTTCTCTATTTTTTTCACTTTTTTTTATAACCATTTACCAAACTTCTATTTATTACTGCTTTACTCTTTAAAAATATTAAGTATACTTATAATATGGTATTTAAAATATATACAATTTATAATTGCTTGGAATCTTTAGAAAATATGTTAGCCCTATTGGACCCCAAACATGGAAAAACACACAAAATAAGGCTTAGAGATTTCGAAAGTATAAATTAATTATTAGGAGGCTGCCGTGACAGATCAAGAGTTATTGTCTATTTATGTTAAACTAGTTCCTTTTATAGCAGAAGTGTTCGGACCGGGAATCGAAGTGCTCGTCCACGATGTTAGTAACCCAGAACATTCACTTATTGCTATATGCAACAATGTTTCAGGTCGTGAGGTTGGAGCTCCCTTGACAGATTATGCACGTGATATTCAACAGAAGGGTACTTATAGTAATATTCCTTACAAGACAAACTATACTGGCTGGAACAAAAAGGGGTTTTTCCTTTCCTCAACCTATTATATAAAAAACGAAGGGCGATTAATCGGTCTACTTTGTGTCAACAAAGATACCTCTGCTGTACAAGACTTTCAAAGTGCTGTGCAACTCTTACTGGAGAAATTCAACTTACAAGGCCCACAAGATGAGAATATTTCTGAGAACTTAAACCCACCTATCACTAATTTGATTCAGGATCGCATCTCAGAAATCATTTCCCAAACTGGAGTTGTTCCATCTCGGATGACCTCTCGGGAAAAAATTAGAATCGTACATCGACTGAATAAAGAAGGCGTATTGATGATAAAGGGTGCCGTATCTGAAATTGCAACCCAACTTAACATTTCCGTTCCAACAGTTTATCGATATCTAAACAAACCAGTAAATTGATGTATCATGTACGACTTCTTACAACACCTTTTGTACGCTTTGGGTACACAGCAGTTCAATCTTATAACTACATGTGAACTATTTGGTCTAGTAGCAATACTAGACTAAATTTCTCTTAAAGATTTTTTCACACTGGATATTACAATAAATAACAAGCAAAAGATTTTTTATCATAGATTCTTGACATTTTTTATAATTTCTTATACTATATTACAGTTGCAAATAATACTAAAACCCTTTTTGGGGTGTGGACTTTCAAATCTGATTATACTTTCGCCACACAATTTCTCTTAACGAGAATTGTGTGGTTTTTTTATGGAGGTTTATATGGAAAAGTTAATGATGAAAGAAAAATCAATTTTAAAGCTGGTTTTGATAATGTCATTACCTAATGTATTATCCATGCTTGTAAATTCCATGTACAATATTGTGGATAGTTTCTTTGTGGCAAAAATCAGCGAAAACGCTATGACAGCGTTATCTTTAGTTTTCCCAATACAAAATCTAGTGACTTCAATCGGAGTTGGTTTTGGAGTGGCAATAAATGCTCTAATTGCATTAAATATGGGAGCTAATAATAAAAGGCAGGCAGACTGTGTAACTTCTTATGGGGTACTCTTAAGTTTTGTTCACGGAATTATTTTAACCATTGCGTGCATTTTGATTATGCCCTCTTTTTTACGCTTATTTACGTCTGACAGCGAAGTGCTTATGCTCGGAGAGGAATACTCAAAGGTAGCTTTTTTATTTTGCATTTCGGTGAATGTAGGAATTGCATTAGAAAAAATATTTCAATCTGTAGGGAATATGAAAACCAGTATGCTAGTTATGATTGCTGGCTGTGTAATAAATATTATTTTAGATCCAATTTTAATTTTCGGCTATGGGTTTATCCCTGCCATGGGGATTTCTGGTGCTGCTCTGGCTACCGGTATCGGGCAAAGCACAATTTTGATTTTATATGTAATCATTTATCTGAAGAAATCATTACCTGTTCAAATTTCTACAAAATGTTTAAATTATGGGAATCCAATCAAAAAGCTTTATTTCATTGGAGTTCCAGCTACATTGAATATGGCGCTCCCATCGTTACTGATTTCTTTCCTAAATGGTATTTTAGCAGCATATTCTCAAATTTATGTAGTAATTCTCGGAATATATTACAAACTGCAAACTTTCGTATATCTTCCAGCAAACGGTATCATTCAAGGAATACGTCCACTTATCAGTTTTAACTACGGTGCAAGAGAGTATAAGCGTGTTAAAAAGATTTATCATACAGCTTTAATCTTTTCTTTAGCAATCATGTTTATAGGAACCGCGCTTTGCATATTTATACCAAAAGAACTAATGAGTATGTTTACTACTAATTCCGATACCATTTCTCAAGGAAAAATTGCTTTGCAGATCATTAGCATTGGTTTTATGATTTCAGCAGTATCCGTTACAACTTGTGGAGCTTTGGAAGCATTAGGAGAGGGAATTGCCTCTTTAATTATTTCAGCTCTTCGATATATTATTTTTATTGTTCCTATTGCTTTCTGTTTAAGTAAGTGGATTGGAGCTAGAGGTGTCTGGCACAGTTTTTGGATTACTGAATTTTTAGCTTGTGCAATATCATATATGTTATACAATAGATATTTAAATTTCAAAAAACAATAAACACAAGGCAGTTAGTCTATATGATTAACTGCCTTGTGTTTATGCGGATAATTGAAAATTAGATATAACATTGAGTAATAAATTTTCAACAGAGACGAGGGGGATGCCTTATATTAAAACCTTTATTCCCATAGATATGTAGTCATTGTCAATGATCCTAGTACAGGAGATTTATTGTAAACACTAATCTTATCATCCTTCTCCGACGCACCTAGGGCATACAAAAGAGGATAAAAATGGTCTGGAGTCGGTACTGCCAACCTTGCAGCATCACCAACCTCATTGAAATTTATAATATAATCATGATTCTTATCTAGAATGTTTTCATAAATGAACTCATCAAAGTCATAAGCCCAATCAAAGCCCTGGTCTTCTTTGTTCCAATCTACCATTCTTAAGTTATGGACTATATTCCCAGAACAAAATATTAGAACGCCCTGTTCCCTTAAGGCTTTTAACTCGCTACCAATTCTATAATGCTCTGCCGGTGGAGCAGAGGCATCGATGCTTATTTGAAATACAGGAATATCTCTATCTGGATACATATGAACTAGTACTGACCAGGTTCCATGGTCAATCCCCCAAGAATTATCATATAGAGTTTCCCTTGAAATAAGTTCCTTAGAGGCTTTCGCCATACCTTGTGCACCCGGCACATTATAAGTAACTTCATATAATTCCTTAGGAAAACCATACATGTCATATATGGTCTTTGGGGTTTCCTGGTTCATAATTCTGGTTCCATTTTTATACCAATGAGCAGAAACAGATAATATTATCTCAGGCTTTGGTATTTTTTTCGCTATACTTCTCCAAGCTCTTGTATAACTGTTATCTTCTATGGCATTCATGGGAGAACCGTGGCCTACAAATAAAACTGGCATCTTTGACATAATAGTTCACATTCCTTTCTCAAATTAATGTTGAGTATTGTATTAATAGTATGTTATCTCGAAAAGCATTGGAATACGGTGGGTTTTTGATATCTAGTTGTTAATACC
>JAEZPG010000059.1 GCA_023413555.1 Bacillota bacterium
AGAAGACCATGAAAATACTTATGATAATATTTGTTAAAAACCACAGATACTTTGGATTTGCAACTGTAGCACTACTTTTGACCCACTTTACTATTCTACTTACCAATATTGGACTGAATGTATCGGGGAGCATTGCTGCTGTTATTCTTATTTTACAAGTATTACTTGGAATCTACGCATACATAAAGAAAAGACCAAGAAAAGGACTTTGGTTTATCCTACATAGAGTGTTGGCTATTCTGATCGTTCTGGGCATTGCCCTTCACCTGATTGCTCCATATACATTGAATGAAAGATCAGAATATGAGCCTACAAAAACAATTACTGATTCAGCAGACACTGCTCAGCTACCAACCTTTACTCAGGATGAATTGTCGAGGTATAATGGAGAAGATGGCAGTAAAGCTTATATTGCCTACAAGGGAATGGTTTATGATGTTACAGATGTCCCCGCGTGGGATAGTGGAGAACATAAAGGCAATAGTGCCGGTGTAGATGTAACAGAGAAGTTTAAGGAAGCTCCTCATGGAACTTCTGTATTAAGTAAGTTAACCATTGTAGGAAAGATGCAATAATAGGAACACTTTTGTTTAAACTGCGTATACTATCATTATACTAGAGTAATCAAAAAAAGAGATTCGTACATATATAAAAAATCGCGACCGAATTTTTATACAGGGAATCTCTTTTTTTGGTGAAATACTAGCATGTTCGGTTGCTTTATATAAAGTCTAAAGACTTGCATTAGCAGGCCTTTAGACGTCAGGCGGTGGCTCTAAGTCACCGCCTTTTCCATGCCTAGAAGATGTTTATTCTTCAGGATAGCGCACATCTACACCATTATGGGCCAGTATTTCCATCCAGTCATCAGATGGTCGTTGGTCTGTTATTATCATATCCAAATCATCAAAGGAACAGATTCTGTAAAATGCCGGGCGCTCAAATTTGGTGTGATCTGCAAGTAGAATTATCATTTGACAATTCTTCATTATGCTTTTTCGTACTTCTGCTTCTCCATCTGAATAGTCCATTGCGCCGGCCGTCTTTGAAACACCAGTGCAGGAAAAGAAGAATTTCGTGGCCCAGAAATTACTTACAAAGTGTTCAGCTTTTCGATTAAAAATCTTATGATTTGCTTAGTAGTAGAGGCATCTAGATATATAATATCTTGGTTTTGAATGAGCTCAGCAGCATTTTTTGCTATTTATATTTTGGAATCGTTTTGCTCTTGTTCGCGAACGTTAACAGGTATTTCTACATTATTCCTTCTAAGAGTATTGCTCCTCCATAAGTACGTTGGATGATTCTTCTTTCTTCTAATTGCGTTAAATCTCGCCTAATAATGGCCTCACTTGTAAAAAAGCGAGCTGATAGTTCATGTACTGTTACAGCTAAATTTCTTTAAAATGTCAATTATTCCGCACATAATTAATGAGTGTGCGGAATAATTATACAATATAGCCAACTAAGAAGAATTATGTATATTTATGATGATTAAAGGAACATTTAATAAAATAAAGATGTAAAATCTGCAATATGTATATAACATTTATTGAATAAAAATAATATAAATAATAAAAATAAACCATCTAAAGATAAAAGTGAGGTAGTGTAAAGTGATGTATGAAACCTTGTAGCCAATAAATAGGCTCATATAGAACCTCGAAAATGCTAGATATAGTTCTTTGGTAGGATGACGCCGCCCTTGACAGCATGACAAAATAATACTCCGGCATTATTGCCGACTGCGAGGAAACTCAGGAACAGAGATCACCTTAAGTTTCCCCGTCGATTCGAAGCATTTTAGCATTGTTTTGTCATGTCATCAAGGGTAAACCGGACGAAGTACAGCGGCTGGGTATGTACCTCTGGCTCTTAAATCTAGGAACAGGCATGTTATCGGCACCTTTTAGCATATCCAGCTCATTTAGAGGTTTCTTATAGCCGGTCACTTTGTGAGGACGAAGGAAGTTGTAGTAAGCAACCCAGAGAGCAACGTTATAGTTATCGTATCAGCAACTAACACGGTAAGAATTTTTAAAGGTACGGTTCAGACGTTCTACCATCTGCTTGAACGTGCGGGACTCTTTGGACACTTTATCATCATTTGCGTGGCCGATTACCTGAGTGATATCGGACTTAAAGGCATCGCCGAATTCACGGAAGAACTGTTGGGCCGAAAGAGGATAGACACTGTAACCGTCAGCTATGAATCAGAAGTTTATCGGAAGATTTTTCAGATGCCGAAATACCATGAGCATCGACAGGATACAGAGACCGACACTAAGGTTATTCGATACCTGGCATCCGAGGATAGGGTGGGATATATTTATTCCGTAGAGAACTTTAAAAGCCTGTGCAGTTTTATAGATTGACAAACCAAGGTTTACATGCATGGTAAGACACAGGGACATGACATGAGTATCATTCTTCCCGAACTTCAAAGAGGATGCATTCTTCGGAAGGGTATCAAGATCCATCTTAATGAAGTCCGAAGTGAATTCACGGTACAGGTAGTATGGTTTATAGCCATATTTCTTATAGCCTTCTAATCCTTCTTTGGGAACCTTAGTGTTATTGTGTAGGTAATAAGAGCACTTTAGATTGACACATTTGTAAATGATGATGTGCTTGCCGTTTTTCTTTGGAACCAAGGAGTGAGAACAGTAAGGGCATAAAAGAGTATGTTGTTTCGAGAAGCGATTTTCATCAGGACTAAAGGTGGTGGAATACTCTTCTGAGATATCGCATTCTGAACGTCGTACCATGGGCTTAACCACCTAAGCGTAGGTTTTTTTGTAGTATTCCAAAACCCATTGATATTCAACAGTTTGGTAACAAATGTCTTTGGGAAGGATATCAGTTTTGAATTTCTGATACTAAGGAGAATGGCTGTCATCAAAAGCCCACTGCTTTATAGGTATATATTTAGCGATAAACAATAATAACCAGCAGATTTGTCTGTATTGGTATAGAATAATCGATAGTAAATAAAGTATAATTGAATCCATAAACAATGGCTACCCGCCTTTCGTATTTTTGTTTTGTGGTGATTCGATTATATCAAAAACGGGGGCCATTGTTTATTTTAATAAATCTGTAACCCTGGAAAAAATAAAGGATTTAAAAGAAAAACCGGGTGTCAGACTTGACACTACCGTTATATAGGAAAGGGTCAAAGAATGAAAGATAAATACCTTAGTATTGGTGAAATGGCCAAGATTAATCACACAACGATACCTATTTTGAGAAGATACGACAAAGCTGGATTGCTAAAGCCAAATTATGTGGATCCTGATACAGGATACAGATATTATGACATCAAACAGAATGCCAGGTTTGATATGATTCAATATATGAAGGAGTTAGGTGCTAGACATTCTGAGATAAAAGAAGTACTTGACAGCGGGGATATTAATAGAATAGAGGCAATATTGATACGGAAAAGAGAAATGGCTCAATGTGAGATTGTTAATCTGAAGCTTCAGAAAGAAGCCATAGAGAGGACAATCGAAAGTATAGAAAGATACAGAAAATCTCCAAAGATCGGAACTCTGACCTTAGAGTATATTCCTCATAGACACATTTTCTCCATGAAGACAGATATTAATTTTTATCAGCATGGAATTGATACCTATGAGCTGCTTCTTAAGAAGCTAAAAAAATACTTAATGGATCACAATGTGCCTGCCATTTACTATCATAATGCCGGTACCATTCTGTCTAAAGAAAACTTTATGAATCAGAATTATGATTCTGATAAAATGTTTGTGTTTGTGGATAATCATTTTGAAGCAAAAGAAAAAATAGAAGCATTGGAAAGTAGCATGTACGCATGCATATATTTAGATGATTTCAATAAAGAGAAGGAATATGCCACGAGGCTCTTAACGTTCTGTTATGATAGTGGATATACTATAACGGGAGATTATATATGTGAAGTAGTGACGGAACTTAATGTATATTGTAAAATAAAAGGCGGCCATACGACAGACCGCCCATCATTTTATTTTCATGGGAAGTTCGCTACAAACTGATACATCAGTAAAAAATGACAAAAGCTACCGGCCATGACACATAAATGAAAGATTTCATGAGAACCAAAGTATTTATGCCGGCTGTTGAAGATAGGAAGTTTTAGTGCATAGATGATACCTCCTAAAGTATAGATGATACCACCAGAGATTAATAATAGTAGCCCATTCTTTGGCAAGCTATTAATCAGTGGCCCAAAAGCTAATACACAGGTCCAGCCCATGGCGATGTATACCACACTGGAAATCCATTTTGGACAGGTTACCCATATGGCTTTTAACACAATACCTCCAATAGCCATACCCCAGATGAGGGAGAATAGAAACCATCCCACGACACCCTTTAATACAATTAGACAGATTGGAGTGTAGGTTCCTGCAATTAGAACAGAAATCATCATGTGGTCAAATTTCTTCAGTACTTTGTTTATCTTCGGATTAATATTGAGTGAATGGTATAAAGTGCTGGCAAGATATAGACCAATCATACTAAGGACAAAGATACTTAGAGAAATAATGTGGATTTTGTCAGGATTGGTGGCTGCTTTAATCAGTAGTGGAAGTGCAGCTAGGCAGGCCATCAACATTCCTATAAAATGAGTGATAGCGCTTCCGGGATCTTTAATCTTACTCAATGTTTTACTCATAATAAAACCTCCTCAACAATACAATATCTATTATTCACACATTGTAATTAAAAATATTACACATGGTTATTAAAACTACATCATGTATTTATAATATTACACCTTATAGTTTTAATATGCAATAAATAATAAAAAATATTTCAACTTTTTTAATTTGCTAATAAAATTTTTAATATGTTATAATGAGTTCAATTACTGATGACAGATTACCATATAGGAGAAATGGGAATCTTATAGATAGGAGGCAGCAATGGATATTAGCATTGGCGATATTGTAAAGCTAAAAAAGCAACATCCATGTGGAAGCTTTGAATGGGAAGTACTGCGAGTAGGAATAGATTTCCGATTAAAGTGTAAAGGTTGTGGTCATCAAATTATGCTTCCAAGGAAACAGATAGAGAAAAGCATAAAAAAGGTACTGAAACCAGATGAAAAATAAGTTTATGCTTGAAATGTTGCAATTTTTATGATACTATAATGAATTGTGATATGTTATATTAATTCCTTGCTCTTAGCTTGACTAAGGGCCAGAGACCAAAAGGAGGTGCACAACAACTATGAACAAATATGAATTAGCCTTAGTTGTAAATGCGAAGATCGATGATGAAGCAAGAACTGCTACCGTTGAAAAAGTAAAAGAGTATATCGCTCGTTTCGGTGGTACAGTAACTAACATTGATGAATGGGGTAAGAAGAGATTAGCTTACGAAGTTCAGAAAATGAGAGAAGGCTTCTATTACTTCATCCTATTCGAATCTGATTCTGCTTGTCCAGGAGAACTTGAGCAAAGAGTTCGTATCATGGATAACGTTGTCAGATATTTATGCATTCGACAAGACGCATAATAAGGAGGGGATTCCCGGATGAACAAAGTAATCTTAATGGGAAGATTAACAAGAGATCCAGAAGTGAGATATTCTCAAGGGGAAAGTGCTACAGCTGTTGCACGTTTCAGTTTAGCTGTTGATCGTAGATTTAAGCGCCAAGGAGAACAAGACGCAGATTTTATAAATTGTGTTTCTTTTGGAAAGACTGCTGAGTTTGCTGAGAAGTACTTACACCAAGGTACGAAAGTAGTAGCTTGTGGAAGAATTCAGACAGGCAGTTATACCAATAAGGAAGGTCAGAAGGTCTATACAACAGATGTTGTAGTAGAAGAGCTTGAATTTGCAGAAAGCAAAGCAGCCAGCGAGAACAGAGGCGGTGGAATGGACTTAGGTTTCCAACCAACTTCTAGACCAGCTCCAAGCCAAGCGGCGGGAGATGGATTTATGGATATTCCTGACGGTATTGATGAAGAGTTACCATTTAATTAGCATTTAAAATAAGGATAGAGGAGGTCATATTGTTATGCAAAACAATAAAACTGATAGAAACGATTCTCCTATGAAAAGAAGAGGCGGACGCAGACGTAAAAAAGTTTGTGTATTCTGCGTTGATAAGAATCATACAGGAATCGATTACAAGGATATCAATAAGTTAAAAAGATATGTATCTGAAAGAGGTAAGATTCTTCCTAGAAGAATTACTGGTAACTGTGCGAAGCATCAGAGAGCTTTAACAGTAGCTATTAAGAGAGCACGTCACATCGCTCTTATGCCTTATACATTAGATTAATCAAAATGGGGACTGTCGCACTAGCTGAACCGCTCCCCGCCAAGTAGACAATTTTTAAATATTAATTTTTCATCCAGTAGGGTAGAACCTACTGGATTTTTTTCATTGTTTACTGCAATTGTGTTTTACATAAAAAAGAGGGCTATGCACTAATTTGTTAGTGCAATAGCCCTCTTTCTATCGTTCTGATCTTTTGAAGTTAGATAAAAAACATATAAATTCTAATATAAGAATTATGCTGAATATACGTTAACAGCTTGTTCTCCTCTATTACCTTTGGTGGTGTCATAAGTCACTTTTTGACCTTCATTCAATGTTTTGAAACCTTCAGATGCAATTCCTGAGAAATGAACGAAAATGTCTTCGTTTGTAGCGTTATTAGTAATAAAACCAAATCCCTTTTCTGCATTAAACCATTTTACTGTACCTTCATTCATAGTAAGATACCTCCAATATTTTTATTATATTTAGATGAAAATAAAAAATCACATATTTTTGTAAATTATCATACGCGATAATGATTTACAAAAATATGTGAATCAAGATTTACAATATAAATACAATTTTTATTATTACATATTCATATTAATTTGTCAACCTGTTTTTTAAAATAAATACTATAGCTGCCTGCAGTTAATCCAATCGCCTATTGTAATTGAACCAGGTCCATCGATTATCTCAGGAATTGAAAAATATAGAAAAATCATTTGGAGAAGTACGGGTATTAAAGGATATTGCCTTAAAACTAAAATAAGGAATCCTTCTTGGTCTAGAAGGTAAGAGCTATAAAGAATGACCAAATGGAATTTGAGGTTGCAGCCAATGTAACGGCCGCACTGATGGCAAAGGGATATCACGGTCCTTTATGTCTGATAGGATCCCATGAGCGATGGATAAAATACCGTCATCCATTGCCTACAAATAAAAAAGTTACAGGATCATCAAAGAGCCGTAGAGGGGATTGCAAAATACCTTGGAATTAGTGACATAAAACGTGTAATTGAGTTATAATATTGTCATAATACACAAATTATAGGAAGAAAGGATAAATGTACATGAGTAAATCATATCGAGAGGAACTGGTTGGGGTATATGGATATCCAGTGGATGAAAACCCGACAGTTGTAATTGCCCAGACTGCTTTTGAAGACATGAAGATTCCGTATCGTTATCTAACAATCGAAGTGAAACCAGAAGACTTGGAAAATGCTATGAAAGCGTTGACTACACTTAATATGAAGGGGATCAATTTGACGATTCCACACAAAGTGGAAGTCCTTAAGTATCTGGATGTAGTATCCGAAGAAGCCTCCATTATGGGAGCAGTAAATACCGTATATGTAAAAGACGGAAAGTTATATGGTGAAAATACGGATGGAAAAGGATTTATGAAATCTGTTGAGAATGCCGGAATTGATGTAAAAAATAAAAAGATCTTTATGCTTGGTGCAGGAGGAGCAGCCAGGGCTATCGCTGTTGAACTGGCTAGAGCAGGTATAGCAGAATTGGTTATCTTAAATCGTTCAGAGCAAAGAGGCCAGGATTTGCTGGATGTTATAAAGAAGAATTATGATATAAAGGTGACATATCGTAAATGGAATCAGAAAGAGACCATTGATGAGGATACAGATTTGTTGGTAAATACCACAAATATTGGACTTTATCCTAATGTAAATGATAAGCCGAACATTGAGTATGACACCATTAAAAGTGGAATGATTGTATGCGATGTTATCCCTAACCACCCACATACTGAGCTCTTAAAAGAGGCAGAGAAACGTGGAGCAAAAACGATTGATGGTTTAGGCATGCTTATCAATCAGTGTGTAGAGGGTATTTATCTGTGGACAGGAAAAGTTGCTAATGTAGAGAAAATGAAGGATGCACTGGCAAAAGAGTATGGAATATCGGTACACTATTAAAAGAGAACCTTGTGAGGTGGACTATGTAGCGTGACAAGAAGGTAAACTAAGTGGAAGTAAATCCAATTATTGAAAATGGTTTAAGCAAAGAGGAGGAATTATTTCAAATAAAAAAATGGCTCACTTGGATTCTCATCATTGCAATAATATTGTATTTCTAAGTATAGTATGCTAATATAGTATAATGATTAAACTAAAAGGAGGCGCTTATGGAAGAAGATAAGTATTTGAAGTTACAAAATGGTAGTGATGTTCGCGGGATTGCTATTACCAATGGTTCAGAGACACAGAATCTGACCCCGGAAATCATAAAAAATATATGTACTGCTTTTACTGATTATGTAGCAAAGAAATATAGCATTCCATATGATAAAGTGATCATAGGCGTAGGACATGATTCTAGACTATCAGCTGAGACTTTGAAGGCTGGGGTGATAAAAGGTGTTCAGAGTAGGAAAAGTGTATGTATGGACTGTGGCTTGGTTTCTACTCCATCCATGTTTATGTCCACAATCCTAGAGGCATCTGCATTTCACGGTGCTATCATGATTACTGCCAGTCATTTGCCATTTAACCGTAATGGATTAAAGTTCTTTACAAGAGAAGGCGGACTGGAGAGTAAAGATATTAAGGTGATTTTGGAGGCAGCAGCTAACTTAAAAGAGACGGAAGAAGAGGCTAGTATTGCAGAAGTAAAGTCGTTTGACTTGATTCACTATTATTCTGAACATATTAAGAATCTTATTAAAAAAGAGGTACAAGCAGCAGAGTATGATCAACCGTTAAAAGGATTGCATATTGTTGTAGATGCCGGTAATGGTGCTTGTGGGTTTTTTACTAGAGAGATTCTTATACCTTTAGGGGCAGATACCACAGGAAGTGTATTTCTAGATCCAGATGGTAATTTCCCTAATCACATCCCTAATCCTGAGAATCCTCAGGCTATGGAGGCCATACAGAAGGCGACAGTGAATAGCAAGGCTGATCTAGGGGTTATCTTCGACTGTGATGGGGATCGTGCTGCTGTTGTTATGTCTGATGGACAGGAAGTAAATCGGAATGCGTTGATTGCGTTAATGGCAGCCATTGTATCTGAGAAATATCCAGGAACCACTGTTGTAACGGATTCGGTTACTTCAGATTATTTGACAGAATTCTTGGAGAATGACTTGAAGATGAAGCATTTACGCTTTAAACGAGGCTATAAAAATGTAATTAATGAATCTATCCGACTGAATAATAGTGGAGAAGAGAGTCATCTGGCAATTGAAACCTCAGGTCATGGTGCTTTAAAGGAGAACTATTTCTCGGATGATGGTGCTTACATGTCTGTAAAGATTATCTGCAAAATGGCTAAGCTTAAGAGGGAAAATAAAGAGCTTAAGAGCCTAATCTCAGGTTTAAAGTATCCAGCAGAGTCTGAGGAGTATAGATTATCTATAATGACAGAGGATTTTAAAGCCTATGGCAATCAAGTACTAAAGGATTTTGTGGTTTTTGCTGAGCAACAATCCTTCCATGTTGTAAAGGATAATTATGAAGGAGTTCGGATATCATTTCAGGATGAGGAAGTAAGCGGCTGGATTTTGGTTCGTATGTCTTTACATGACCCTATTATCCCAATTAATATTGAAGCCAATGCGGTAGGAGGAGTAGAAATAATCCTAAACCGTGTAAGACCATTTTTTGCATCCTGCAACCAGCTAAGCAACCTGTAAAGCAAAGGCTATGTGGCAGCTCTATGAAAGGAGCTGCTTTCAATACATAACACAAATTAATAAAGAGAAGAGGTACATAATATGCCATTAGTTACAACAACTGAAATGTTTAAAAAAGCCTATGAAGGCGGTTACGCAGTAGGTGCTTTTAACGTAAATAACATGGAAATCATTCAGGCTATTACGGAGGCAGCAGGAGAAGAGAAATCTCCAGTGATTCTTCAGGTTTCTGCAGGAGCAAGAAAGTATGCAAGACACAACTATCTGATGAAATTAGTAGAAGTAGCAACTTTAGAGGTAGATATTCCTATGGCTCTTCACTTGGATCACGGCGCTGATTTTGAGATCTGTAAGTCCTGTATTGATGGTGGTTTTACTTCTGTTATGATCGATGGCTCAAGACACAGTTTTGAGGACAACATTGCTTTAACTAAGAAGGTTGTAGAGTATGCCCATGCTCATGGAGTTGTAGTAGAAGGCGAGTTAGGAAAATTAGCAGGTATCGAAGATGATGTTAATGTATCAGAGGAGGATTCTTCTTATACACAACCTGAAGAGGTAGAAGAATTTGTCACTAGAACCGGCGTTGACTCTCTTGCTATTGCCATTGGAACCAGCCATGGAGCTTTTAAATTCAAACCAGGTCAAAAACCACAGCTTCGTTTTGACATCTTAGCTGAAGTTGAGAAACGTCTTCCAAACTTTCCAATCGTTCTACATGGCGCATCTTCTGTGAATCAGGAATATGTAGAATTAATTCGTAAATACAATGGTGTTATGGACAATGCCATTGGTATTCCAGAAGATATGTTGAGACAGGCTGCCAAATCTGCAGTATGTAAGATTAACATTGATTCTGATCTACGTCTTTCTATGACAGCAGGGGTTCGTAAAGACATTATAGAAAATCCAGATCACTTTGATCCAAGACAGTATTTGTTAGTAGGTAGAGATTATGTGAAAGAATTGGTACAACATAAGATACAGAAGGTTTTAGGTTCTTCTGGGAAAGCCTAAGAAGTTTGCGGGTGGAATGTTAGAGTGTTGAGTATGAAGGCAAAGTACCCACAGGATGTAGATTGTGATAAGATGCACTAACCCTATATGATAGATAAAGGAATGAAAATTGGTATAGAAACACATGCCAGTTTTCATTTTTTTGTATTAACTATAGAGGGGAGATGTGTCGTTATTTGCATTATATGATAAACACTTGTCGGTTATTACATATACATGTAAATAAATTAAATATTTGAAAATTATAG
>JAEZPG010000105.1 GCA_023413555.1 Bacillota bacterium
ACTACAAATTCTTTTGTGCCATTCAGCAAAGATATAGTTATCTTCAGCCAGTCATAGATGCTGATTTTAATCCTCAGGTGGTCGCAGATGCCAGCCTGCTAAAATACATAGAATATTATAAAGATTTAACACTAGTGGCTCATACCCCTTTACTCTATGGAGTTTATAATAAAGATGGAGCCATTGATATGGTGGAGTACGATACCTATTCCAACAGGAAAAGGTTAAGACAGCTCTTAGACAATGAGCAGAATCCCAATTCCTATGTCTTAAAGTATATTACAGAACAGTTTGGAGGAAGTGTAAGCCTTTTTACCACCTCTAAGAAAGAACATCTTTTAGAAAATATGAGATACTTTAAACAATAAGAGAATATCAAAAGGGAGGAATTCTCCAAGTCCTTTTTACAGTGTTATACTTGCGAATCCAGATTAATATGATACAATATAAATATTGATTATTGGCACATATAGGAGGAACTAGTATGTTCACAGAAAATATTCTGGATTTGATTGGGAATACCCCTCTAGTAAGCTTAAAATCTACTACAGGTCTCAATATATTCGCTAAGGCAGAATTTTTAAATCCCGGTGGAAGTATTAAAGACAGAGTTGCGAAAAATATGATTGAAGAGGCAGAATGTAAAGGCTTTCTTAAGGCTGGAATGACAATTGTAGAGCCAACTAGTGGCAATACTGGAATTGGTCTCGCCCTTGTAGGTGTTCGTAAGGGTTACAAGGTGATTATAGTTATGCCGGAGAACATGAGCGAGGAAAGAAAGAAGATTATTCGTGCACTAGGAGCAGAGCTTCGCTTAACCCCAAAGGAATTAAGTATTGGTGGAGCAGTAGACGAGGCAAACCATCTGGTAGCAAGTTCAGATACATATTATATGCCTCAACAGTTTGAGAATCCCGATAATCCGGACATTCATTATAAAACCACTGCAAGAGAGATTTATAAGCAGTTGGATGGTAAGGTAGACATCTTTGTATCCGGTCTTGGAAGCGGTGGAACCTTACAAGGAGTCGGTAGGTATTTAAAAGAAAAGAATCCAGATTTAAAGATAGTAGCTGTAGAGCCTAAGAATGTATCCGCATTGTTAGGGGATGAGCCTGGGTTACACAGTATTCAGGGAATCGGAGATGGATTTATTCCTGCAGTACTGGATACGTCGTTAATAGATGATATTGTAGAGGTTACAGATGAGGATGCCATTGAGACTACAAGAGAATTAGCAAGAGTTCAGGGTTTAATGTGTGGAACCTCTTCAGGAGCAAATGTATGGGCAGCGAAGTTTATTTCCGAGAAATATGGCAAGGATAAAGTGGTAGCGACCATACTGGCTGACCGTATGGAACGTTATTTCAGCACAGGATTGTTATAGTTTACAAACAAAAACTCCTATGTTAAACTAGCATAAGAGTTTTTTGTGTTAACAGTGGCCAAGCACGCAGTGCTTGTATAGGGAAATACGAAGTATTTGGCGAACAATTAAGTGCAAAGAGTAGAAAAGGAAGTGTAGATTATGCTAGACGGGAAAAAAACCTTATTTAGCGGCATGCAGGCGACGGGTAACCTGACACTTGGCAATTACCTAGGAGCCCTTAAAAATTGGGTTAATATAAGTGATGAATATCAGTGCTTCTACAGTGTTGTAGATATGCATTCTATTACGGTTCGTCAAGATCCGGCAGAGTTAAGAAGACGTGCCAGAACTTTGTTAACTTTATATATTGCAGCAGGACTTGATCCTGAGAAGAACTGTATCTATTATCAGTCCCATGTATCCGGTCATGCAGAGCTAAGCTGGATCTTAAACTGTTTTACCTATATGGGAGAGCTAAACCGTATGACACAGTTTAAAGACAAATCAGCAAAGAATACAGATAATATCAATGCGGGGCTTTATACCTATCCGGTTTTAATGGCAGCAGATATTTTATTATATCAGGCAGATGTTGTTCCGGTTGGTGTAGATCAGAAGCAGCATTTGGAACTTACCAGAGATTTGGCGGAACGTTTTAATAACATTTATGGGGACGTATTTACTATTCCGGAGCCTTATATTGGTAAGGTTGGGGCAAAGATTATGAGCCTTCAGGATCCTTCTAAGAAGATGAGTAAATCTGACGAGAACCCTAATGCAAGCATTTATCTAATGGATGATCCAGATACTATTATTCGTAAGTTTAAGCGTGCTGTCACTGATTCTGGTAGCGAGGTTCGCTATTCAGAGGACAAGCCTGGAGTAAGCAATCTGATGGATATCTATGGAGCTGCTACTGGTAAGAACAAAGAAGAAATTGAGAGAGAATTTGATGGAAAAGGCTATGGTGATTTTAAACTGGCAGTGGGAGAATCTGTAGTGGACCTCCTTCGTCCACTTCAGGAAAAGCACGTTGCATTAACTAAGGATAGAGCATATATTGATAGTATCATAAAAGCAAATGCAGAGAAGGCAAATTATTTTTCACAGAAGACCTTGCGTAAGGTACAGAAAAAAGTAGGATATCCAGAAAAAATAAGATAAATAGTAGATAAGTCATATGCTTGCCAAGGTAAAGTCTTGGTGGTATATGACTTTTTATTGACATACATATTCGCTATGGTATTTAATATAAAAAGGGAAATCAAATAGTATGGAAGTGGATTCTAAACCAAGGAGAGGATGGCAAGAAATTATGAAAAAGAAAACACTATTGGGAATACTTATTTTATCGCTAGTATTGTTGCCTGGCGTTATTGGATTTTTTTATGCGAAGGCCGATGCCGCAACAGCTACTAAGCTTACCGTATCAGTGAAGCATCCAAAACTTGACACAATCAAGTTAAAATGGAATGCGGTAGCCAGTGCAGAGGGGTACAATGTCTATATATCCCTAGACAATGGGAAAAAGTATCAGTTAGCAACCACTGTAGATAATACGTCTATGGTATTTGATAATCTCACCAGAGATAAGATATATCGGTTTAAGGTCAATGCTTACAAAACTACTGGAGGAGTTAGAACGGAGTTTTTAAGCTCAAAAGAAGTAATCAGTAACTCCAACCGTATAGGGATTGATGTTTCTCACCATCAGGATAGCATAGACTGGGCTAAGGTTAAGGATTCTGGAATCGAATTTGCAATGATTCGAGTAGCAGGTACTTATCAAGGTACTACAACACTATATAAGGATGATTACTACAAAGAAAACCTGGAGGGAGCTATAGCTAATAAAATTCCAGTTGGGGTATATTATTTTAGTAGGGCTACGTCAGAGAGCCTAGCTAAGCGAGATGCAAACTATGTATTAAATCTGGTAAAAGGATATAAACTTACATATCCAATCGTAATTGACATGGAAGGGGATGAACAGGACGCATTATCAAAGTCGAAGAATACGAAGATTGCCAATGCCTTTTGTCAAGTAATCAAAGACGCCGGTTATACACCTATGATTTATAGCGGATGTTATTGGAGTCTAAACAATTTTAATTTTGAGGACATACCATATGATTTCTGGATTGCCCACTATGGCGATGGTACAGTGGTGAATCCTTACTATCACTTTCATAAAGAGACTGACCATTATCCTTATACAAGAATGTGGCAGTATTCAAGTAGTAAGATACCTGTAGGAGGAATTAAAGGTAATGTAGATCATAACTATGAATTTGATCTAAAAGAATCTGTTCTTGGAAACACACATTTGAACATGAAAACCGGAGAAATTACTTATCAGGTCAATGCCAGTGATACAATACAGTCTATAGCCAAAAAAAATGTGATTGCAGAAAAAACAATGTTATCTATGAATCCCAACATTACAGCAACCACAAAGCTATCTGGTAAGACCATAAAAATCGGTAAAGTTCTTTTAGGCAAACCAGTTTTAAAGATTACTACTTATCAATGCAAGACCGCTAAATTGGCTTGGAATGCTGTATTAGGTGCTTATCAGTACACTATACAGCGAAGCACCAGTAAAGATGGTACCTATACCACCTTAGCAATAGTGGATTCTATGAAAAAGGTCTATGAGGATACTTCCGTTATGCATGGAAAGACCTATTACTATCGTGTCATTGCAACTGGACAAGAAGGAACTACAATTAAGACTGCATCTTCTGACAAGATGGCCTTTAAACTCGTAATTCCTACTGTCACTAACCTAAAGGCAACTAGTCAGAATTATAATACAGTGAAGCTATCTTGGAATAAGGTGACCGGGGCAACCGGATATATGATAAAATATGCAACCAGCAAAGATGGTACGTATCGTACGTTAGCCACTGTTACTACCAACTCCTATATAAAGAGTGGGCTTGCTGTTGGGAAAACCTATTATTTTAAAGTATATACCATGTATAACGATGCTACGGGAAAATATTATTCGTCTCATACTCTAACCAGTGGCAAATCTGTAGTGAATAAGGTTACTTCACTTAAGGTAAGTGCGTCTACCTATAACAGTGTAAGCCTAACGTGGGGTAAGACAAGTGATGCAACTGCTTATTATGTATATCGCTCCGTTAAATCAGGCAGTGGATATGTAAAAATTGGTAGCACAACTGGAACTACTTATAAGAATAGCAGCTTAAAGACTGGAACTACCTACTACTATAAGGTTGTGGCTGTCCGTAAGGTATCCGGAAAGTATTATCAGTCTGTGATGTCCTCTTACGTAAAAAACAAGCCTTCTTTAAAGAAAGCAGTAGTTACTAAAGTCACTGCCGGAACCGGCAAGATCACCTTAACCTATAATAAGGTATCTGGAGCTTCCGGTTATCAGATCTATCGTTCTACCTCCAAAAGTGGAACTTATAAAAAAGTTACAACGACTAAGTACGCAACCTATACCAATAAAAGCTTAAGCCGTAATAAAACCTATTACTATAAGGTAAGAGCATATCGAGTTGTAGCTGGAAAAGAAGTATACGGAAGCTTTAGTTCTATCGTATATAAAAAGACAAAATAAAACTAAAATTTGTTACAATAAAGAGCACCTCTAAATGTTAGCCAGTATATGTCTGACATTCGGAGGTGTCTTTTTTCGATATTTTATAAGTCTTTTACTTTTCTATTGACATCATTTTATTTCGGTGTATAATAAATCTTATCTCTTGTTTAGTAAAACTAAACTTTGAGTTTAGTTTTACTTGAATTCCAGATTGATTATAAAGTACTTTGAACAAGCTGCATTGTACATAGCAAAATAGAAAGAAGGAGAAGATACTATGCATATAGGGCATAAGATTAAAGAACTAAGAACCCAAAAGGGTCTTACGCAGGAAGAGTTAGCAGACAGAAGTGAGCTTTCAAAAGGCTTCATTTCACAGTTGGAAAGGGATCTGACTTCCCCATCCATTGCCACGCTAGTAGATATTCTACAATGCTTAGGTACCAATCTGGAAGAGTTTTTCTCCAATACGACCTCAGAGCAGGTAGTATTTAAAAAAGCTGATTATTTTGAAAAAATCGACGGGGATCTTCATAACAAGATTGAATGGATCATTCCAAATGCCCAGAAGAACATGATGGAACCAATTCTACTGACCTTGGATCCTGAGGGCTCAACTTATCCGGACAATCCTCATGAAGGGGAAGAGTTTGGATATGTTTTAAGTGGTAGTATAAAGATTGTGATTGGCAATACTAGTTATAAAGCAAAAAAAGGTGAGTCCTTTTATTTTACTCCAAATAAAAAACATCATATTGAAGCCGTTGGTAAGACTGGGGCGACGATACTTTGGGTATCTACGCCACCAAGCTTTTAAGTGAGAAATATGGAAGTACGCGTGAAAGGATATGGTATAAGTTATGGAAAAGAAATTAATCGATCTTATTGATATTACAAAGACTTATGGAAGCAATATTGTTTTAGATGAATTGAATTTATATATAAAAGAGAATGAATTTTTAACTTTACTTGGTCCCAGTGGCTGTGGTAAGACTACTACATTGCGCCTCATAGGTGGATTTGAGTCTCCCGATAAGGGAAAGGTTATATTTGATGGAAAGGATATTACCAAACTTCCTCCTAATGAACGGCAATTAAATACCGTATTCCAAAAATATGCGTTATTCTCCCATATGAGTATTGCTCAGAATATTGCATTTGGATTAAAGATTAAGAACAAAACAAATAAATATATCAAAGATAAAATCGAATACGCACTAAAATTAGTGAATCTGCAAGGATATGAAGATCGTACGCCGGATTCCTTAAGTGGTGGACAGCAACAGAGAATAGCCATCGCCAGAGCTATCGTAAATGAGCCCAAGGTACTTCTCTTGGATGAACCTTTAGGTGCTTTGGACCTGAAGCTTCGTCAAGATATGCAATACGAATTAATTCGCTTGAAAAATGAATTAGGTATTACTTTTGTCTATGTTACCCATGATCAGGAAGAGGCTCTTACGATGTCTGATACTATAGTTGTTATGAACCAGGGCTATATTCAGCAAATAGGCTCTCCAGAGGATATCTACAATGAGCCTAAGAATGCCTTTGTTGCAGATTTCATAGGTGAAAGCAATATTATTGATGCCATTTTTGTGGAAGATAAGGTAGTAAATATACTGGGAACGAACTTCCCTTGTGTTGATGTTGGCTTTGGAAAAAATGTACCGGTAGACGTTGTAATCCGTCCTGAGGATATTGATCTAGTATCTCCTGAGGAAGGAACTATTACTGGTGTAGTTACATCCCTCATTTTTAAAGGAGTTCATTATGAAATGGATGTAGAGGCCAATGGTCATGAGTGGCTGGTTCACAGCACAGACCTAAGCCCGGTAGGTGCAAAGGTAGGAATTAAGGTAGATCCTTTTGATATTCAGATTATGAACAAACCTGTATCTGAAGATGAAGAGGCGGTGATTTTAGATGAATAATCGTAAGAGAAAGAAATTGTTGTCTGGGCCATATCTCTTCTGGTCAGCAGCGTTTATCGTTATCCCCCTTATTATGGTTATCTACTATGGTTTTACTAACTCAGATAGCAACTTTACTATGGAAAATGTGGCTCTTATCTGGGAACGGCAGAATCTAAAGGCCTTAGGTTATTCGCTGGTACTTTCTGCCTTGAGTACAGCTATTTGCCTGCTGTTAGCCTATCCTCTAGCTTTGATTTTAAGAAATTCCAAGATGAAGACCTCTAGTTTCATTATCTTTGTCTTTGTACTTCCTATGTGGATGAATTTCTTGTTAAGAACCTTTGCATGGCAAACTTTACTTGAGAAAAATGGTGTAATTAATAGCCTATTGTCTGCTGTTCATATACCTAATATTCACCTGATTAATACTTCAGGGGCCATCATCCTAGGCATGGTATATAATTTCCTGCCCTTTATGGTGTTACCAATTTATAATAGCTTGGTTAAGATTGATAACAATGTAATAAATGCAGCAAGAGACTTAGGTGCCAATGGACGTCAGACTTTATTCCAAATTATTTTGCCACTAAGTATGCCTGGAGTCATCAGTGGAATCACAATGGTATTTGTACCATCTCTGACAACCTTCGTTATCTCAGATATTTTGGGCGGTGGTAAGATCTGGCTCATAGGTAATGTGATAGAGCAGGAATTCAAACTTCGCTATAACTGGCATACTGGATCCGGTCTATCCCTTGTACTGATGCTATTTATCCTAATTAGTATGGCGTTTATTGCAAAATATGATAAAGATATGGAGGGGACAAACGTATGGTAAAAAGTGCAGCAAAGCGCGTCTATTTGATCCTTATTTTGATTTTCCTCTATGCCCCTATCTTAACCTTGGTTGTATTATCCTTTAATTCTTCCAAGTCTAGAGCAAAATGGGGTGGTTTTACCTTAGATTGGTACAAGGAATTATTCCAAAATGAGGATATACTCAATGCGTTATATACCACATTAATTATTGCATTCTTATCAGCATTCATAGCAGTGATAATCGGTACTATGGCTTCTATTGCCATGAATGCTATGAAGAAAACACCAAGAATGATATTAACTGCAGTGACTAATATTCCAATGTTAAATGCAGATATTGTGACAGGTATCTCCTTAATGTTATTGTTTATTGGAATTAATACAGTGCTTCATATCAATTTTGAGTTAGGATTTACGACAGTTCTACTTTCACACATAACCTTTAATATTCCCTACGTAATTTTAAGTGTTATGCCTAAACTAAAGCAGACCAATAAAAGTACTTATGAAGCAGCCTTAGACCTGGGGGCATCTCCATTATATGCCTTTTGGAAGGTCATTTTACCGGATATATTCCCTGGAATTTTATCTGGATTTTTGCTGGCCTTTACTATGTCCTTAGATGATTTTATCATCACCCATTTTACTAAAGGACCCGGAGTTGATACCTTATCGACCATGATTTATGCTGAGGTGCGTAAGGGTATTAAGCCAGAAATGTATGCATTGTCTACTCTGATGTTTGTGGCTGTGATTATTCTGCTTGTATTAATTAACCGTAAGCCAGCTAGAAAGGAGCAAAGACAGTGAAGAAGATAGGAAAAAGAATACTTGTGATTTCATTGATACTGGTAACATTGCTGTCATCTCTGACCGCCTGTGGTTCTCCAATCTCTGGATTTGGGAAGACATATGATCTATATGTTTATAACTGGGGAGAATATATTGACCCTGAAGTTCTAGATATGTTCGAGGAGGAAACTGGCTACACCGTAAGCTATGATGAGTTTGAGACCAACGAAGCTATGTATCCTAAAGTTGCTAACAGTGCTGTTAGCTATGATCTCATCTGTCCATCAGACTATATGATTGAACGACTCATCCAAGAAGACTTACTGGCTGAAATTAATTTTAATAACATTCCGAATCTTAAATACATTGGAAAAGACTACATGGAGCAGTCCAAGGCTTTTGATGCAGAGAATAAATATTCTGTCCCTTATTGCTGGGGAACTGTAGGAATCCTCTATAACACCACCATGGTAAACGAGAAGATTGACAGTTGGTCTGCCATCTTTGATAAAAAGTATAAGGATGAGATTCTTATGATTGACAGTGTTCGAGATGCTATGGGAATAGCTCTCAAATACCAAGGACATTCCTTGAATTCCACCAATGAGGAGGAATTAGAGGAAGCAAAAGACCTGTTAATCAAGCAGAAACCTTTAGTGCAGGCCTATGTAGTAGACCAGGTTCGTGATAAGATGATAGGTGGAGAAGCTGCTCTTGGTGTGATTTACTCCGGAGAAGCCATCTATACGAAAGAAGAGAATGAAGACCTAGAATATGTAGTACCAAAAGAAGGATCTAACGTATGGATTGATTCCTGGGTAATACCTAAAAATGCAAAGCATAAGGAAGCGGCAGAAGCATTTATTAATTTCTTGTGCCGTCCAGATATTGCTATGTTAAACTTTGACTATATCGGGTATTCTACACCGAATACAGAAGTTCGTGAAATGTTAGAGGATGAAGAGTTAAAGAATAATGAGACGGCATTTCCAGGACCTGATATTACCTCTAGATGTGAGACTTTCAAGTATCTGGGACTAGAAATGGATGATTTGTATTATAGCAAATGGAAAGATTTAAAGAGTGAATAAAGAAAGGGCGTTGCTTTTTTGCAACGCCCTTTCTATTATCTTTTATAAAAAGATATAATTTTATCCATTCTAACACTCATGTTGGCAAACAGAAGATCTACAATAGTCAGAGCTACCATAGATTCTACCACAACTACAGCTCTTGGTACAATGATAGGATCATGTCGTCCTTTTATGTTAATCTTAATATTCTCGCCTTGTCTGTTAACTGTATCCTGAGTAGTATAAATACTTGGAGTAGGTTTGACGGCAGCTCGTATAATAAGATCAGACCCATCACTGATACCACCAAGGACACCGCCACTGTGGTTGGTCATTTTAACAACCTTTCCGGTAGAAGTAGCCATGAAACCATCATTGTTTTCTGAACCATGTTTTCCCGCAACTAAGAAGCCGTCTCCAATTTCAACACCTTTTACAGCCCCAATGGACATAATTGCTTTAGCCAGGTTGGCATCCAGCTTGTCAAATACAGGCTCTCCAATACCCGTTGGCATCCCCTTTACCACACATTCAATAAGACCACCGGTAGAATCTAGCCGCTTAATCTGTTCCTCCAAAAAGTCAACGGCTTTCTTAGCGGCCTCTGCATCGGGCATAACTACATGATTCTTTAGAATCTCTTCTATATTAAACTTCGTATAATCAATCATAATTGGACCAATGGCTTTGGTGTAAGTAAAAATTTGAATGCCAAGCTGCTTTAGAATTTCGGAGGCGATGGCACCACCAGCAACACGTCCTATGGTTTCTCTGCCAGAGGATCGGCCTCCACCACGATAATCTCTAAAGCCATATTTCTCATCAAAGGTAAAGTCAGCATGGCCGGGGCGATAGGCATCTGCAATCTCACTGTAATCTCCAGAATGTTCATCTTCATTATGAACTAACATTGAGATAGAAGTACCAGTAGTTTTTCCTTCGTATACACCTGAGAGAATCTGAACAGTGTCAGATTCCATCCTTTGGGTGGATAATCGACTAGTCCCCGGCTTTCTACGATTTAGATAGCTTTGTATCGTATTTTCGTTTATTGATAATCCTGCAGGACAGCCATCTACAATAACGCCTATGGCCTTGCCATGGGACTCTCCCCAAGTGGTAATAACAAATTGTTTTCCAAAACTAGAACCAGACATAACTTCCTCCCTTGATTTCATTTTTTATCCATTATAACTGAATTGATGTATGGGTGCAAGTAATTGGACCTTTCAAACACAAAGCACATATAATAATACATATCAACCAATGATGCACAAGAAAGGATGGAATACTTTGTCTAGAGAGGATTATGAAATGATAAAGCGAATGAATGAGTTACAAAAAAAAAGTAGTCAGAGAAGATATGGGGAGAATGATGAGTTAATCATAGAAGAAAATACTATATATGAGATTGATCTAGAATGTTATGAGTGCATGTTAAAGGAGAAAAGTAGATATATAAATAAAGGTCAGAAAAAATAGAAATTCGTATAATAAAGTAAAACAAAGGCTTCCCTAATAAATGGGAAGCCTTTGCTTTACTATCATGCTTATGGTATCTTAGCAGCCACAACCGCCGAAGCCGAATCCACTACCATTACCACAGCAGCAGAAAAGAAGAATGATAATCCAAATCCAGCTACCGCAACCGCTGTCTGAACCACATCCGCCACCGAATCCATTACCGCCGCAGCAGCAAAGAAGTAGGATAATCAATATCAAACTACATCCACCTTCAGAACCACATCCGGAATTGCCTCCGCATCCACAGTTTGCTGTTGTTAATTCGCTCATTATAAGATCCTCCAAATTAGGTTTACATCATATCATATGCAGGAGGCTTGTTTTAAGTGCTAAAAAGATTATTGTTTATGGTGGAATACCATAAGCATGAAGATTAAAGGAGGTATCTTCCTAGAGGATCTTATGATATAAAAAAGTAAGGGACTGCCTCTTAGAGAAGAAGCAATCCCTTGTTATGCTTTCGTATTTGACTAGGAGCTAGAAACCATTACCGCAACAGCAAAGTAGGATAATAATCCAAATCCAGCTACCGCAACCGCCTTCAGAGCCACAACCGCCGAAGCCGAATCCACTGCCATTACCACAGCAGCAGAATAAAAGAAGGAGAATAATGATTAAACTACAACATCCATTTCCTTCACTGCCACAACTATTTCCACAAGAAGCAGTTGATAAATCGCTCATTTACGTTCCTCCTAAAATCATCTACAGTGTATTGTATGATACTAGGCTTGGACAATATTATATAATTAGAAGATGTTTAGGAAGTTTTATTTTTTTTTCTAGCGACGATCACAAAGCGTTTTGTTGTATTTAAATCATTTCCTGAGCAGGTCGATAGAGTGATTAATTCATCTCCCCACTCTGCCTTGATTCCGGTGTTATAAAGAGAAAGATTTGTAATGCCATCAAGGTATTTGTTAAAATCCTCTTTACTAGTGACATTGTAGTAGTCATAGTACCGAAAGTCTGGACTGTCATCTGTTACCTCAACATCAAAAGGAAATGCAGCCATAATTTCATAAGTTCCATATTTGTATAAAGTGTTAAAATGTATGACAGGATGAGCCAGATAGTAGGCCTCATCTTTATAGCTGTCAACATCATGAAACATAGTACCTATTTTCATGTTATGTCCATATATAATAAGATTGGAAGAGGCCTTTTCTTCAAGAAAATTGCTTCGACCGTCAATAAAGATGCATCCAGAAAGGGAATTACCATTCCCTTTGAAGTCTGTGTTAAGGTATGTTTTGTTATCATCTTTTCGATACATAACTGGATAGTTTATATTAGTATTATCAATGGTAATCCATCCAGCCAAATCTTTATTTTCTTGATAAAGCTCCTTATAAGGGGTGAGGATACCATAAGGTACTTCACTTTCTTTTTCGGTATCACCGGGCTTATGTGTGGAAGCAGATGGGAGTATTGGGGTGGAGGAGGATAAGTTTCCTGAACCATGTGTTTTAGGAGTCAACATATTATCTGTTATTTTATATGAACTATTCATTTTTTCTGTCAGATGATCCACAATCTTTTCAGCTTTATAATTATTATAATAATAGTTTATTAATTTATAAGCGCTAAAAATAAATATACTTATGAATACGGCATATAATGCAATGAAGTATTTAGGAAGAGGAGGTTTATTATATTTATTATGCTTATAAGACATAGTCTATCATCCTTTATTTTCTTTGTTATGCTGATTATATCAAAGGATACCTGAAAAGTCTAATTAAGATAAATAGTGGAATAATTGACATTTTTAATCAGTGTGATATACTAAATATACGATTATATCGTAATACTTATAGAGAAAAGGAGGTTAAGTAATGGATCAACTTAAAGGAACAAAGACAGAAGCCAACTTATTGGAAGCCTTTGCCGGTGAGTCTAAAGCAAGAAATAAGTATACCTATTATGCGTCCAAGGCAAAAAAAGAAGGTTATGTTCAAATAGCAGCCTTATTTGAAGAAACGGCCAATAATGAAAAAGAGCATGCCAAGATCTGGTACAAATTATTAGGAGGAATTGGTGACACAGCGGCTAATCTTCTGGATGCCGCAGAAGGCGAATACTATGAATGGACCGATATGTACGCCAAATTTGCACAAGAAGCTAGAGAAGAAGGATTTGACAAAATCGCTAATCTTTTCGAGGGCGTAGCTAAGATTGAGAAAGAACATGAGGAAAGATATCGTAAGCTGTTAGCAAATGTTGAGGGTGGAATGGTATTTTCAAAGGATGGTGACACTATCTGGCAATGTGCCAATTGTGGACATATTGTAATTGGAAAAACTGCTCCAGAGATTTGCCCAGTTTGTGCACATCCAAAGTCATATTTCCAGATAAAAGCAGAAAATTACTAAGTATAAGCTAATTGGTCAAAGTATTTTCTACATAAGAATTAACTACATAAGAATTAACTACATAGGGTAACACGATACGAAAGATAACAGGTAAATAGCAGTGTACAACCAGAAACATTTGAATAAGAAAATCGTTAAAGGAGTACGGTGAGTATGAAAGAACAGAGATTTTTAATTTGTAAGCATTGTGGCAATATTGTAGCCGTTGTTGAAGATGCTGGTGTTAGTGTTATTTGTTGTGGAGAAGCTATGCAGGATATTATTCCTAATACTGTAGAAGCGGCAACAGAAAAACATCTTCCAGTAGTAAAAGTTGACGGATGTAAGATTACTGTTAATGTAGGAGAGGTTCCTCATCCTATGGTTCCAGAACATTACATTCAATGGATCTTTTTAAAGACAGAAAAGGGTGGTCAGAGAAAGCTTCTCACACCTGGTACTGACCCTAAAGCAGAATTCTGCTTAGTGGATGACAAGATTCTTGAAGTATATGCTTATTGTAATCTCCACGGTTTGTGGAAAATTACTTTGTAGAAAGGAGAGTATTATGGCAGATCAAGTTCAATATGTTTGTTCCGTTTGTGGATACATATATGAGGGAGACGTTCCTTTTGAAGAATTAGGCGATGATTATGAATGCCCATTATGTGGTGCTGCAAAATCAGCTTTTGAAGTTCAGTAGTATATGTAAAAAGGTGTAGCTTTTAGGCTGCACCTTTGTTATTTCAGCGAAAATGTAAACAAAAAAGCATTTAAAAAATATTGTTTATGCATGTTATTTTTGATAAGCTATTATTATAACATATTAATGAGGAGGTATAATAATGGCTTTTTGTGTTAAGTGTGGAACACAAGTTGAGGCTGGGGTTAATTTCTGTCCTAATTGTGGTGCTCAAATGGGAAATGCTTCCCCTACACAAGGTGATCAGAATCAACAGTACCAACAAAATCCACAGTATCAGCAATATCAACAGAATGGACAATTTCAACAGAATGGACAATATCAACAAGGATATTACAATAATGGTCCAGTCTATACGAATGGAAATCCTAATCAAGGGGGTCCTGGTCAATATTCACCATTAAGTGATGCACAGGAGAATAAGGCAATGGGAGTATTGGCTTATTTAGGAATATTAGTTTTCATCCCTATTTTTGCAGCACCTAAGTCCAAGTTTGCTCGCTTCCATGCAAATCAAGGATTGGTTTTACTAATTGCTGAAGCTGCCTTTGGAATCATTCAAGGAATTTTAGTAGCTATTCTGTCAGCTTTATTTACACCAAGTGTTTATGATCTTATTTCTGGTAGTACGGGCAGAGGTGCAATCTATGGAATATTAGTGACAATTCTTAACCTTGTTTGGATATTATTTATAATACTTGTGATTTTAGGTATTGTAAATGCTGTCAATGGTCACGAAAAAGAACTTCCTATTATAGGAAAGATAAAAATCCTAAAATAATAGTTAGATACAAGAATCCTACTTGAACATTATCTAGAATAGTGCACAAGTGGGATTCTTTCCGTTATAACCAATGCTTTGATATGTGTTTTGCTGTAAAAGTTTTATATATTTCTTTTATTGAACAGTATTAGGGACGCATAGACATTAAAGCACATTAACACAATAGTGATTAGCATGGTAACCAAAAAGGGACTTGTGCTACCTGCACCTACCAGTAAATTAGAGGAGTTTGTTAAATAAGTTGGACAATATTCCTTTAAGTCAGGAAGAAAACTAAGTAAGTATACTCCTAAATAAACACCACCTAGGAAAAGAAGGATAGTGGAGGTTGAAGTAAACAAGGTGGATGCAAGAGGGATAATGGTAATAAGCCACATACCAAATAGATAGAGACAAAAGGAGGAAAATATGAGATTTTTAGCAATGCTATTGTCCCAGAAATAGGAATTATATCCATAGGTGATTCCAAAACAAATTAGATATCCTAATGTCCATATGACAGCCATGATAATGGTTTTTGATACTACAATCTTCCAACGCTTTAACCCTTTTGTAATAACATTGATCAAGGTTCCTTTGTAATATTCTGTGGAGAATATGCCACCAAACATCACTAGAAAAATAATCAATGCAATAGGCATATTTTTGTAGAATTGAGTCCATGAGGTGAGCGCATCAACTGTTATATCTTTTATGATAATACCGCTCTCGGCAAGGTCTTTAGAAAGAAGATCCATCATCCAAGGAGTGAGCTTTGCTATAGCAGGATTCATAATGCCAAACATACAGAAGATAATGACAAGAATAAGTAGCCGTCCAGAGCGCCTTTGTTCCATAAATTCTTTTTTTGTAAAAGCAATTAATTGTCTCATTTTCCTACTACCTCCACAAACATATCTTCTAGTGTTGCCTCCAACCGTTCTAGACGCTGCACAGGAATACTGTGTTGGGACAAACATTGCATAATCTGAATCATATCCTTCTCATTTTTTTGGGATAATAGTAACTTCGTTTCAGTTTCCTTTGTACTCTCTGGATAAAGTGGGGCAAATAAACTCATATCTTTAGCATTATAAAATTCGATTTCAATGCTATTGCCTTTACGCATATTCTTTATCTCTTCTAAGGTCCCTGAAAGGGCGATATTTCCTTCATGCAAAAAGGCAATATGGTCACAGATTCGCTCAACATCTGTGAGAATATGAGTAGAAAATATAACGGTTGTATAATCTTTTACTGCCAAGAGAATATCTAATATTTCTTTTCTACCAATTGGGTCCAAGGCAGAAGTAGGCTCGTCGCAGATAAGAAGCTTTGGGCTGTTTAAAAGGGCTTGGGCAATACCTAGTCGTTGCTTCATACCACGGGAGAAGCTATGAATCCGTTTGTTAGCAGTCTTAAGTCCTACTAATTTCAACAATTCATCTATTCTATGCGTAATAATTTTTTTATCCATTCCAGTGATCTCACCACACAAGGTTAGATATTCTGTTGGTGTCATAAAACCATAGAATTCTGGTACATCAGGCAGATAGCCAATGTACTGATTGGTGTAGTTTTGTCCATAGGATACCAACTTGTTGTTGACTATAATATCCCCAGAATCAGCTTTTAGTAGCCCCAGAATCATCTTCATGGTAGTGGTCTTACCGGCGCCATTTTGCCCAATAAATCCGAAGATAGCATGTTCAGGGACGGAGAAACTTAAATTGTCTATTACTTTGTTAGCTCCGAAGGACTTAGATAGATGAGAAATCTCTAAAATATTCATTATTGCTCCTCTCTACCTAAAAGAAAATATAGGATAGGCCCAATATATTCCATTCCAACAATAGCAACTATGAGCCAAATGGTTCGATTGCCTCTCTTGTAATTTTTGTGTGTCAGTATATGCCATAATGTATAGGCAAGTAAAGCTAATTGTACTACAATGAGTGGAATCAATAAGGGTAGCATATCTGATAAATTAGTGGGCATATTATTTTACCTCCATAAGCTTATTTTTTAATTTATGGTACTCAGGTTCCTCTTCTAGAACTTCAAAAGCAGGATTGTTAAGAAGACACCGGATATCCGCTACTATAAATTTTCGGTCACGTGGGGCATTCTCATCAATTCCCATTTGCGCAAACTGATCTTCAATGGCATTAAAGTAATCATCGCCATGAAGAGTAATATTATCTTTAGATAATAGATAAATCATATTATTAATACATGTTCGTAAATTCTTAATTGCTTTCTGTTTTTCACCCTGTATGGCATAGACTAGGGCAGCCTGATAATAAAATACACCTGAAGCATTGGGATTCAGAACCTCTAGGTGATAGGTTTTTATAAGTGTATGAATTCGGCAAATAGTTTCTTCACATACAGATAAATCCTTACTATATAAGCTGAGATATATTGTCGCAGTACTTACTAAAGCAAGTAAGTGGTTATACATGTTTACCTGTGCTAAGCCGCCGGCTTTTTCTAGTTCTCCTGTTAACAAATATGCTTGGATTAATAGGGTATCACTTTGAGTAACAAGTCGATTTGGTCTTACAACATCCTCTAAGGAATCAATTACTTCACGTCCCTGGCCTAGCTGAAGATTAACAATAGACTTGAGAATCATAGCATCACTGCATATAGCTAAATCTTTACAGTTTGAAATAATATGTGTACAAAGCAAAACAGTGGATTCCAGTATTTCTGTTTGTTTTTCTTGGCTTCCAGCTAACATAAAGTGATTGATCCAGAGGCGGCACATCTCCTTTAGGAAAGAATAGCAGTTGTGATATTCTTTCACTAGTCTGTTGCATTTATCCATAGCTTTTTCAAAGGGTAACGTGGCAAAATCATTTGCGATCTCATGATATAGTCGAAGGATTTGTTCTTTACTCAGTTGAGGGTTATAGCCTAGAAGTTCATCTACTGTAACATCAAAGAAAGAAGCAAGCTGTGGAAGAACGGTAATATCAGGAGAACTCTGTCTGGTTTCCCATTTAGAAACAGAAGCTTTTGTAACTCCAACAAAATCTGCAAGCTGTTCTTGGGTTAATTTTTTCTCGCGTCTGAATCGTACGATATTCTCCGCAATACTTAATTGGTTCAATTTCATTTCCTCCTTTCCAATATCACAATTATAGTTTGATTTTTAATGAAAGGCAATGGAGTAAAAAGATATTTCAGTAAACAAAATCAACCATTAGGATACTTTGTGACAAGAAAAATGATGTAGTCCAATGGGAACTACATCGTTTTATTCGGATACCTATGTGCATTTGGAAGCAATGGAAGAAACCTAAGACAAAGATGAGTTACCTTCTTAAACGAAGAGGTCCGAGGCCTTGGCACATAAAGTGTCGTGTACCAACCGGTACGCCCGTGCTGTGAGAGGATGGCGGTTAGTCACCGCCTCCTACTCGATTAGCTATGTATTAATAATGAATCAGGAACCAGTTCCAGAATATCTTGTTGCACCATACATCCATACCTTGTAGCTTAGAACAAAGAAGGCTACTCCTATTACAGGGGTGAAAAAGGATAATATATGTATCTTATCTGATCGAAGGAAAAACAAGCTTGGGTAGTAGGCAACAAAACTAATCGGAATGATAAAGGTAAAGATAAACTTAAAAACTTTATTAAAGATGCTAGTTGGATATTTAGCATAATCAGTAAATCTAAAAAAAGTAACCATTACATATGCAGAGTTCAATATCCAGAAGCAGGTAGATGCAGCTAGATTCATTATACTAATCATAATCAGAGAAGCTGAGATGAATGTAATAATTAATAATATAATATTGATAAAAGATAAGGGTACTCCGATATGACACCAGGAATAAATCAACAGACCAAGGCCCATCGCAAATTCACCAAGGCCTTTTGGATCGAATACTTCAGAAATATAATAAAAGTACAGATTCATTGGACGAAAACAATATTTTACGAAATCCCCGTTATATACATAGGTTCTTAAGTTCCAGTTGTTGTCAAAGAAACATTGCATAGGAGTTAAAGCCATAAGAGAGAATCCATAGAGAAATAGAATTTCGTAAAAGGTCCAACCATTGATATTATCAAAGTTTTGAAACATAATCCAGAATACAATAAGACCTGACAGATTCATAAAAATCATCCCTAACAGGGATATGATAAAATCGGCTCGGTAACTCATTTTGCTTTTTAAGTCTTGCGTTAATATTTTTAAATAAATTCTAGAATAAAATATAAATTTACTCTTTATCATTCCATCAGCCTCCATTCACCGTAATCTTTTTTAGGGACTGTTTCCAGAAAAGAGTCGCACATATCAATAGTATAACCAACCACATAAACTGGGTGGCATACATTTTTCCAAGAGTAGTTGCTGACAGATCATTATGAAGTAGAATCTGAAGCGGAGTATGATAAATCGACTGAAAAGGAAGACATTCCACTACACCTCGTATTCCGTCTGGAAAAAAGGCCAGAGGTATACTGGCTCCGGATAAAAGCCCAATAATAACTTCTTTCATTATATTAATTCCCCAAGCAGACTGTGTATATAGACATAGAGTCCCAATCATCATATTGATTAGATGATTAATAATAAATCCAAGAAGAAAGGCAGGAATAAAATAAAGCAGATTACCACCAAGAGGGATTCCACACCCTGAGACATAATAGACTATAATAGCAGTTGGAAGGAATACAACAAGGAAATTTATTACTACTGCACCAGAGTTGTTAAAGAACATATAAGCCCCGAAGCGAATCGGTTTCAGCAGGAGTAGGACAATGTTTCCTGCTTGTATCATATTTCCCATTTGCCATACAAGATAGACCTCTAGCACACTAACTAAGGAGCCAGCGAGAACAAGATAAAGCATGGTGTCAGAAAAGGTCATTCCATTTACAATTCCATTAGGGGAGGAGTTAAAAATTGCCTTCCATAGGAAGTATACTACAATCAGATAAATGATATTGCCGAAAAAAGATACAAACAAGCTGACGCGTAATACTAGGACATCCAAGATTCCAGCTTTTGTCAGTGTAAAATATTTTTTCATTTATTTTACACCTCCCTCGTAGATTTTCTTGATTACGCTCTCTGTGGAGATGTCTTGAAGCTGAATATCGCAAATAGGCTTTTTCTCCTGAATCGCATTCATAATGCTCATGACATTCTGCTCTTCCTCATTTAATAAGACATCTATCCAGTCTTCATTGACAAAGACATGAATAGTACTTGCTGGAAAACGGGTATCTATGTACTCCTGGAGCCAAGTAACTTCTTTGTCCAAATCATTTTTAGTTAACGCTGCTCCATCCTTGGTAAATCTTATCTTCATGGTGCGGTAAGCACCAAATAAGGTTCTAAGGTTTTCAATATCCGAGTTATATAGTATCTTGCCTTTATCAATGATAACGGTCCTCTCACATAATGCATCCACGTCTCCCATGTCGTGGGTAGTAAGAATTACTGTAGTATTCTTCTGTTTATTCAGCTCCTTTACCAAGTCACGTATTTTACTTTTCATAGACACATCTAACCCGATAGTTGGTTCGTCTAAGAATACAACCTGGGGATTATGTAAAAAAGCAGCCAGTATATCACTTAAGGTTCTCTGGCCCAATGACATTTCACGAACCGGTTTATGATACAATGCGCTTGCCTCTACTAGGGAATCATATAACTCTAGCATATCTTTGTAACTCTGGTTACTAACTTCGTATATATCCTTTAGAATTTTGAAGGATTCAATCAAAGGTAGTGCCCACCACAATTGGGTACGTTGACCGAATACTACCCCAATATTTTTAGCGTTTTTAGTACGATTTTTGTAGGGTTCCACCCCGTTTACCAGTATACTACCTGCACTAGGTTTAAGAATACCGGACATCATCTTAATCGTCGTACTTTTCCCGGCTCCATTGGGACCAAGGTAACCAACTATTTCTCCTTTTGAGATGTTCATAGAGATATCATCTACCGCCTTGACTATCCTATAATCTCTGGAAAATAAGTCTTTAATACTTCCTTTTAATCCCTCATGACGGTTTAGAACTTTAAATTCTTTGGTAACATGTTCGATATGTATCGTTGTCTCGTTCATTAAAATCACCCCTAAACTTTTAGTATATGATGTCTCATAATATACAAAATTCAACATCAGTTGTTGGTTAGTGTATGGTTAATTTTTAAAGATTATTCTATCAAAGTAATTTGTATATGTAAAGAAGAGAATTACATTTATAGCAAATAAATAGGAGATGAATACTATAATATTGATAATAATTACGAGGTGAGGTATGTACAGTTTACCGATGTTTTTGCTTTTGCTGGAAATTGTTAGGGGAAGGACACAGGCAGAAACAAATGGGGCAAAAGATATAGTTAAGTGCATGGAACAGTGGAATGTATCAAAAACAAGCAATCGGAATCAGTTTCAGCTGATATTAACCAATAAAGAATATAGTATGTTATGTAAGATATCTACAGTGCCATTTCGTGTAAAATACAGGCTGCCAATTATAGATTCTGTTGTAGTGGAAGCAGGTAATAGTGTGTTATTAGAGCCCTCTATCCATAATAATAAGGAAGTAGAGATGGATTCTATTATTCAGGCTCAAATGAAGAGAGCAAGCTCCATTATACAATTGGATAGTGCACATGATAGGGGAATTTACGGGGAAGGTGTCGGGGTTGCTATTTTAGATACAGGAATTTATCCGCATCCTGATTTTACCTCAGGGAAAAATAGAATCGTGGCATTTTATGATGTTATAAATGGGCGGAAGATTCCTTATGACGATAATGGTCATGGTACTCATGTGGCGGGAATCATTGCTGGAAATGGAAGTGAGTCAAAGGGAGAGTATGTGGGAGTTGCCCCTAAATGTAATATTATCAGTGTTAAAGTTTTAAACCATAAGGGTAATGGAAATGTGTCTGATGTGTTAGAAGGTCTTCAATGGGTAGTAGATAATAAGAAACGATATAACATTCGGGTAGTGAATATATCAGTAGGTACTGCAGCTACAGATGGTATGGATGAGGATTCTGCTCTGGTCCGGGGAGTTAATGCTGTTTGGGATGCAGGTATTATTGTAGTAGTAGCTGCAGGTAACAATGGACCAAAACCAAAGACAATTTCTACACCAGGAATCAGTCGCAAGGTTATTACAGTAGGCGCTTCAGATGATGATATTCCTGTGGAATTAGCAGGAACTAGGGCAAAGGATTATTCAGGAAGAGGGCCAACACAAGCTTGTATTAAGAAGCCCGATGTTGTTGCACCAGGCTCCAATATTGTCTCCTGTAACGCATCACGAGGAAAGAATGCATTATCAATATTTGGTAATAGAAGAGACTACTCCATGTACACAGTCAAAAGTGGAACATCTATGGCAACCCCGATTGTTTCAGGAGCCATAGCTTTACTGCTAAGTATATATCCTGAGATGACAAACCAGGAAGTAAAACTGCGTATAAAGAATAGCACAGTAGATCTGGGCCAGTCATGGAGTAAGCAAGGATGGGGGCTGTTAAATATCAAGGATTTATTGAGATAAATACTACCAAAAATATTTGTTATTTACGACGATAATCGTAATCTAAAAAAAATATAGTATAGCAGATAATAATATGATAAAATATAACTGATATAGTAAGTTATACCCTAAAAAAAAATGGGGGCATTGATATGTTTGATTTTAAGTTTGACTGGAAAGAAGAACTTAATACGGGCATAGAAGCCGTTGATCAACAGCACCAAGAGATGTTTCGAATAGTACGAGATATTGAACAGCTTTTAATTATACACTGCATTGGGGTTACTGAGAAGCAGCTTTATGCCATAATTCGTGAGCTTCGTGAGTTTGTGTCCTATCATTTCTACGAAGAAGAGAAACTAATGAAAAAGTATAATGTATCTACTTATGAAGAACATAAAAAAAATCATAAGAGAATGGTTAAACTGATTGAAGGGATTGATATTCCTAAACTTGGGAGACAGCCTTATGAGCAATTGACCAAGATAAAAAAAGGTATTCAGGAGAATATTTTTGAGCACATGTTTAATGTAGATAGGATAATGTGCGAGGAAATTAAGGAGAAGATGAGGGAAAAGAAGATAGTATAGGATTTAATTTAATGGGAATGATATTTTTGGAGAGTATAGACTAAGAGGAATATAATGTATAATCCCTATGGGTAACTGTAGGGATTGTTTTTTGTGTAAAGTGACGTAGTAATATCAAAATCGGTTGATTTATAAAGGATTATACTTATGAAAAGTAAGAGATTTCTTCTATATATAAAATTTATCCTTCCCTCTGCCATTGGTGTATTTTTATTTATGTATCCGATTCAGTATAAGGACAATTATACAATTCCGATTGCTGTTTTATCTAGTTTAATGCAGAATGTATTGGAATCTGTAGTAAAATATCTACTTCTTATTATAATATTAGGCTCTTGTAGCCTTAGTATAGTTTGGGTGTTACTGAAGAAATATTGGCCTACAAATAGGTTTCTATCTCATGGGTTTTTGAAAATATTGGCTGAAGTAAAGCCTATTTGGCTTGCTACAAGAATCATAGCGGCCATCTTTGTAGTCATTATTTATTTTGATAAAACCTCAATTGTAAATAACATGGACACAGGAGGTCTGGTTTTTTATGATTTGCTACCTATTTTATTTACCATCTTTTTTCTTGCCGGTATTACGTTACCATTACTCCTAAATTATGGCTTACTAGAGTTTACCGGGACACTTTTAATAAAGGTAATGAGACCGGTATTTGGCTTGCCTGGTCGAGCTGCCATTGATGGCATAACCTCTTGGTTGGGAGACGGTACTATTGGAGTACTTCTTACCAGTAAACAATATGAAGAAGGTTTTTATACAGAGAAAGAAGCTTGTATTATAGGGACCAATTTTTCTTTGGTATCAGTTACGTTCAGTCTGGTTGTCATTGACACAGTTGGTCTGGGCCATATGTTTCTTCCATTTTATCTTACTGTTACCATTGCCTGTATCATTGCAGCGATAGTTATTCCAAAGATTCCTCCCCTTGCGACTAAGAAGAATTGCTTTATTACGGGAAAGAAGGCTGAAGTTGAACAGAAAGAAGAGTTGAAAACTGGAATCAAGCCTGCAACAGAGAATGCTTTGAGACGGGTAGCCGAGATTGATATTTTCAAATGCCTATGGAAGGAAGGTATCAAAAATGTACTCGAAATGTGGATTTCAGTTCTTCCTGTGGTTATGACCATTGGAACCTTTGCCCTGCTCATTGCTAGACACACCTCGTTATTTACAGCGCTTGGTATACCATTTGTCCCATTTCTAAAACTCCTTCGCATCCCGGAAGCGGGAGTTGCTGCTCAGACACTCTTTGCTGGCTTTGCAGATATGCTTTTACCCTCAGTTATGGTGGCAGACATGGTAACAAGTGAACTAACTCGTTATGTGGTAGCAGTAGTGTCAGTATCCCAGCTTATTTACTTGTCTGAAGTCGGAGCTATGATCTTAGCTTCTAAGATTCCTGTAAGATTATGGGAACTTTTTGTCATCTTCTTAGAGAGAACCATCTTAGTACTACCGATTGCAGCATTATTTGGACACCTATTGTTCTAAATTAGGAGTGCCGTTATAGTATTGTATTATTAATATATTTCTACAACGGCCTTTCTTCCTAATGGGCCTTCATCTGATGTTTATTGACATGGATAACATTATTTGCTAAGATAAAATGTCAGAAGAAAGGAGTTGTCCATATGCCAAAATTAAATGAGAACTACTTAAATTTAAAGGAAAGTTATCTGTTTACAGAAATCGCTCATAGAGTGGAATTGTTTACAAAAGCAAACCCAGATAAGAATGTGATACGATTAGGAATCGGGGATGTTACAAGACCATTGGGGGAGAAAGTCATAGAAGCACTTCACCAAGGTGTAGATGATATGGCAAAACCAGAAACCTTTAAAGGCTATGGTCCTGAGAGAGGTTATGATTTTGTAAGGAATGCTGTAGTAAATTATTATGCAGAGCATGGAGTGTCGATTGATGTAGAAGAGGTCTTTGTATCAGACGGAGCGAAAAGTGATACCGGAAATATTACTGATTTATTTCACAAGGATAATGTAATTCTTATCCCTGATCCAGTATATCCGGTATATGTTGATTCTAATATTATGAGTGGTAGAAATATTACATACATTAACGCTAATGCGGAAAATGATTTTCTTCCAATGCCAGATTTTAATCAGCATGTGGATATTATCTATATCTGTTCTCCTAATAATCCAACTGGTGCTGCTTATGATGCGAAGCAGTTAAAGGTATGGGTGGATTATGCACTTGAGAATGATGCAATTATTCTTTATGATGCAGCTTACGAATGCTTTATTACAGATGAGAACTTACCAAGAAGTATATTCGCCATAGAAGGAGCCACAAAATGTGCAGTGGAATTTTGCTCACTGTCGAAGACAGCAGGATTTACCGGTACTCGCTGTGGTTATACCATTGTACCAAAGGACTTAAAATTTACTGCAAGTAATGGAGCAGAGATGTCTTTAAATGCAATGTGGACTCGCCGTCAGACAACCAAGTTTAATGGGGTATCCTATATTGTGCAGAAAGGCGCAGCAGCTGTTTTTTCTGAAGAAGGCATGAAGGAGTGCCATGAAAATATCAGCTATTATCAAGAAAATGCAAGAATTATTGCAAACTGTTTAGATAAAAAGGGTATTCGTTATTATGGTGGTATTAACTCTCCATATATTTGGTTTGAGTGCCCTAAGGGAATGGATTCTTGGACCTTCTTTGACTATTTATTAGAAAATGCACAGGTAGTTGGAACACCTGGTGCAGGCTTTGGAGATAACGGAAAGAACTTCTTTAGATTAACTTCATTTGGTAATCGTGAGAATACAATAGAAGCTATGAAACGCTTTGAAAGATTATTTTAAGACGAAATTCTTATCATAAAGTATAAAATGCCATCAAAACTGTAAAAGGTCTTGCGTGGCATTTTTTGTTCTTTTCTTATTCTATCGTTATTACATAGATACAGAAACAGATAATCTTAATTTAGACATAACAATCCGTCGAATAAGATAAATCAATGAGGGCAACTAATAACAATATAAATAGTAAGAAAGGAGGATATATTATGCCAAAGGATAGTCAACCAGATAATAAGATAGCACGTATGGAAAAATGTAATGGTCAGACACCAATTACCAAAGAAAACCAAAATAAAAATCCCAATGCTAAAAGAAAATCTATTAAACATAATGATGTTTAATTCAGTGTGGATTTGTTATAGAAAAAGAAAAAATAGGAAACTACTAATCTAGAATTTAAAAGGGACTGTTATACAGATGGTTTTATGTACCAGCTTGTGTCGCAGTTCTTTTTAATCTGTTATAATTTGTTTATATTTGTGTAATTTTATATTTTTATTTTTATGTTACATTATAATTACGGCGCTAGATTATTATGAAATAGTATAGGAGATTATCTTATGTGGTTAAAGAAAATGAAGAAAAAGAAGATTCAATTTCTCATTATAACTCTAATTTTACTTATGGCAACGGCAATTCTTCAAGCGTGTATCGCCCTTGCCTGGGAAACACAGAACTTTGTGAATGAATACTATAATGTGAAGAACTGCCCTATGTATTTTACAATCCGTAGTGACGATCAGGGGAAAGAATTATTGGAAGCAGAAGCAGAGGCTATGAAGTTAATTGATAAAATTGAGACTGGTGAGGCCAAATACGTCGAATCCAATTTCTATCATGGAAATATAAAGTTACATAACGAATCCACAATTATATATGAATTGAATGATAAAGCTTCCTTAGGCTATCCGATTGAGGTGCTTGAAGGAGAAGACAAGAAGAGTCCGGGAAATAATGAAATATGGATTACTCATATTTATGCTAATGCATTCCACGTTGCAGTGGGGGATCAGATCTTAATTGGTCAAAAGGATAATGTTTCGTATACAGTATCAGCCATTGTCAGTACACCGGAAAGTAGTTCAGGATTTATTGATGTTTATCCGTTTTATGTGAATAAAGCAACACTGCAGGGGATTACAGGAAAACAGGTCTATACTGTTAGAATCTATGCGAAGAATGAGAACACTAGCATAAAACAGATGGATGACTCTCTCCCCAAAGAGTTTACTGAAAAGATATTAGTCTCATTTGACCGAGATGTTTTCAAAATGTGCTTATCCATTCTATCTGGTATCTTTGGAGGGGTAGGAATTGCTGCATCGTTGGTCATCTTTATAGTGTCGATAGTGATTATTCGTTATATGATACGAGCTACAATTGCCAATGAGTATAAACTGATTGGTATCTATAAGGCACAAGGCAAAACGGATACTGAGATAAAGAAGATTTACTATAACTGCTATTTGATAGCTGGAGTAATCGGTATACTAGGAGGCCTCTTTGTGGGTAGACCATTAGCGAAATACTTAAGTAATATCGTATTGGGTGGAATCAAAGGATTTCATCTTACCGGTATCTCTTACCTAATTAGCCTGCTCGTTGTAATTTCAATGACTACAGTATTGGCATTGAATATATGGAGGGAATTAAAGAAAATCACTAAGATTACCCCTGTTCAAGCTATGGCAGTGGGAAGTGCTTCCTCCAATAAGAAAATGTGTAAGTCACTAATACCAAATGCGCATTCTTCATTTGCCATGGCAGTAAATGAGATCTTTAAAAAACGTAGCATGAGTGTTCTGGTTATTTTAATTCTCACAGTATCCTTCTTTCTATGTTTGTTAGCCTGTTCTGTTTCTCTTACCTTAGGACATTATGCAGAGGATAAGGAGATATGGGAGAACCTACCAAATTATAGTGGGTATGTGAATATTGTAGACGACGAAAAGGTATTGGAGTATATGAAACGGTCTTCTTATGTGAAAGACTTTGTGGCTATGAGCCTAGAGGAGGAATATACTAAGCTGAAATTTGAGGATAGTGATCTGACCTCAAGTAGGGCAAATCCAATGATCTATAGTGATTTTATTGAGAAAAGATATGAGGATGTACCATTTACGAAGGGAAGAATTTGCGTCAATCCTCATGAGATTACTTGTTCGGAGAAGTTTCTTAAAGAGGTAAATAAATCGGTAGGTGAATATCTGGAAATTAAGTTCGGAGATAAAAAGATTGATTTCTTGATTTCGGGAAGCTACTCCGCTATGACGAGAGGAGGAACTTCTTTTTACATAAAAGAAAAGGATATCCGTGAGTTAGGGTTAGCATGTGATTTATCAACAGTGCTCTTTTTCTTGAAGGATGACGTATCCTATGAACAATTTGAAAAAGAGTTTGAAAAGCAGTTTCCAAAGTCCAAAATCTTCAAGGAGTTTGACTTTATTACACAGGAAGGAGATACGGTTAGTAGTATTGCTAATCCGATATGTATTGTAATTTTTGCTGCTTTTGCAGCATTCAGCATTCTTAATATTATCAATCTGATTTACACTCAAATTAGAGAAAATCGCAAGAAATATGGCATATTGAAAGCATATGGTTTCACCACCGGATATCTTTATCGGCAAAATATAATACAGATGACTATGTTATCGATAGTTGCAATTGGACTTACCATTATTCTACAAGAATTTGCATCACCTAAGATTTTCTCTCTTGCTTGTGGATTGAATTATATCTATAAGCCGGCATGGCTGACAGCATTGGTATGCTGTGGAATGTATGGGGCTATTATGGTGCTCACAATAATAATGCTTTTACCGATTAGAAAAATTACACCGGTAGAGTTAATGGAAGAATAGGGAGTGGTAAAACATGAAGAAGATTATGATTGAGACAAATAATTTGTGTAAAAGTTTTGTAATTGGAAAAACATCTAATAATGTGTTAAAAAATATAAATTTATCTATTTACGAAGGGGAGTTTACTATTATAATGGGAAGTAGTGGAAGCGGTAAATCTACCTTGCTTTATTCCTTATCCACTATGGATCGCCCGACCTCAGGGCAGGTTTTGATACAGGGGGTGGATGTAACCAAACTGGATCAATCTAGAATCGCATCAATCAGAAAGAGGAAGTTGTCTTTTATCTTTCAAAGTAGTAATTTGCTGACAGATATGAGTGTCTTTGAAAACATTGCCTATTGTGGATATGAGGTGTCTGATAAGGCAACTGTAAATAAAAAAACATGGGAGCTACTTGAACGATTTGAACTAAGAGAAGCAGCATTAAAATATCCATCTGAGCTTTCAGGTGGTATGCAACAGAGAGTAGCTATAGCTAGAGCATTAATCTGTGAGGCTGACATTATATTTGGAGATGAACCTACTGGTTCTTTAAATTCTGCCATGGGATGTCAGATATTGGACATTATGACTTCTATTAATGCAGAAGGGCAGACCATTGTAATGGTTACCCATGACCTAAAAGCGGCTGCCAGAGCATCCAGATTGTTATATCTGGAAGATGGTAGGATTGTTGGTGATCTAAATCTCGGACAATATACAGAAGAAAGTAGAAAGGATAGAGAGAACACGATCTACGGTTTTTTAAAAGAACATAATTGGTAAAATGAAAGGAGCTTAGAATGGCCAATGAAAAGATTCTTCTTATTGAAGATGACTCCGATTTGAGACACATCATTTATAACTATCTAACGAAAGCAGGCTATGAGGTAAAGTTGGCAATAGACGGAGAGGAAGGTATAAAACAAGCAGAGCACTCTCAACCAACTTTAATATTGTTAGATTTGATGCTTCCTAAGGTAGATGGTTTTGAGGTTTGCCGGCATATTCGAAGCTATTCGACAGCTCCTATCATGATTCTATCTGCAAAAAGTAGTGATATGGACAAAATGTTATCCCTTGGGATAGGTGCAGATGATTACCTAACGAAACCTTTTTCCATGCTGGAGTTGGAAGCTAGGATGAAATCTCATATTCGAAGATATATAGCGTTTTCAAAACCACACGATACTTCTCATATTAGGGTTATGGGAGAAGTAGTCATTGACTCCTTAGCGTATACTTTACAGGTATGTGGAAAGAATGTGGAATTGACTAGCAGGGAGTTTCGACTTTTAGATTTCTTAGCTTCACATCCTTCCCAGGTTTTTACCAAGGAACAGTTACTGGACCAAGTATGGGGATACGCAGATTATGTTGATATTAATACGATAACGGTCTATATTGGGCGCATAAGAGAGAAGATGACCAATGCAGGTGCTTGCTACATAAAGACAGTATGGGGAGCTGGTTATAAGTGGGAGATATAATTCGAAGAAAGATAGCCCAGTATACGGCATTTATTATTGCAATCCTTACAGTATCACTGGTAGCAGTAGGAGTGTTGATTTGGGAGTATCAAAAACTTAATATAGAGGATGGCGACATCCGAATAAAAGTGAATCAACTCATCTTTCAGTTGGAACAAAGCATAGAGGATAAGGTATCGTTGGAGTTTGAGCTTCCATATTGTGTGTTGAATGAGAATGGAATGGTACAGTTCAGTACATTAGAGGATTACCTATGTGGAGAGTTGGTAGACTGGCATACCTTGGGAGGTGTTAATCGATACCTTGTACCAATACAAAAAAAAGACGGGATTAAAAAGATGATTTTCGTAGATTGTGTAGCATATCAGGAAGATATTGCCAGGAAAAATCTATGTAAGTTTATGATTATCCCAGTAGCTAGCTGGGGGCTCCTTCTTACCCTCCTATGGAAAATAAGAAAGATAGAAAATGAGGATGTTTGGTTGCCAGTTAAGCAGCTACATGAGGCTACCAAATCCATATTAGAAAAAAAATCTGATGTAGAAGTGAAATATGACTATGATAGTGAAATAGGTATGCTTTGTCATGATTTTGAACGAATGAGAGAAGAGATATTGGACAGTTATAAACGGGAACTAAAGGCGCGAGAGAAGGAAAAGGTCATGTATGCCAGTATTTCGCATGACTTAAAAACCCCGTTAGCTTCTGTGACAGGATATTTGGAAGAAATTCTTTTTGATGTGGTACATACACGGTCGGAAATAAAAGCATCTGCCAATCAGGCACTAAATAAAGCAGTGATCATAAATAAATTAATTGATGATGTATTAGAGCATTCTAAAGCACAACTGAATGAATTATCCATCCACAAACAAGAGGTTTACGCACAAGATTATTTTAAAGAATTGCTTAGTGAATATGCCTTGGATGCCAAACGAAAGAAGTATACATTTACATATGATCTACCTGTGAATGTACTAATTAGGATTGATACTGACCGAATTGCCGAAGTGATGCAGAACTTGATTAGCAATGCAGAAAAATATGGGAAAGACAAGATTTCCATAGAAGTAAAGTTTGAATCTATATTGGAGCCGGATGCCATGTTAATTGTCAGCGTTAAGGATCATGGACGAGGCATTGAGGCAGCAGACTTACCTTTTATCTTTGATATGTTCTACAGAGGTAATAAGGCAAGAACTTCTGACATTGTAGGCTCTGGTTTAGGACTTAATATATCAAAATACATTGTAGAGCAGCATGGTGGACAAATTGAATGTGACAGTATTGTTGGCGTAGGAACCACAATTTCTTTCTCTATTCCTTATCTATAGAAGATTCTTTATTGGACGATATGATTAATTCTTACCAGCCCAATAAGAACAAGAAAAGACAGGAATTTTTACATACAAAGAAATATAATTTGATTGTAAGTAATTAATATTGAGGAGAGAAAAAGAAGATGGAATACGATAAAGTGGTTCAAGAGAGAAGAAGCATTAGGAAGTTTATGATTTTGGAGAATGAGGAAAAAGATGATCATTGGTTGTTTCCTGATATACTTTCCATTGGTGCAGCAATGGAACACATTTGTCTGGAGGCAGTAAATTTGCAGTTAGGAGCGCTATGGATTGGAGATGTTATGTATACCGAAGAAGAGATACGAAAAAGTACAAGACATGAAGAGCTTCAACTTGTATCTGGAATCGCGATAGGATATCCGGATGAGAACCCTAATCCAAGACCTCGAAACGAGATGAGTGAAATAATAGTTCAATAATTAAATGAAAACCAGGTATCCATGATACATATCCATAAAGCCTAGTGATCTTACGATTCAGTCCAGTTGAAGAGTTTTGCATGCAAAACTCTTTTTATATTATTTTTTGGAATGTAACAAATGTTACAGAATTAGAATTGCAGATGCATTATCATAAGCATATCGAAGCAAACAAAAAAATTTAAAGGAGAGTATGGTATGAAAGAAAATATGTTTTGTTATCAATGTCAGGAAACTGCAGGTAATAAAGGTTGTACCATAGCAGGGGTTTGCGGTAAGAGTGCTGACCTTGCCAATATGCAGGATTTATTAATCTATGTAACAAAGGGATTATCCGAGGTTACAACTAGATTACGTAAAGAAGGAAAATCTATTTCCAAAGAGGTAAATCATTACGTAACACTAAACTTATTTACTACTATCACAAATGCAAACTTTGATGATGAGGTATTCTACGAAAGAGTAAAAGAAACATTATCACTTAAAAATGAGTTAATGGAACAACTATCTAATAAAGAAGATTTATCTAAAGCTTGTACTTGGGATGTTGAAGAAAATACAAAATCTGGATTGCTTGCAACTTTAAAAAACATTGTATCAGGAAACAACAGTGGTGCTGAAATAAATGCTTTGTTAAAAGCAAAGGCAGAATCCAAAGAAGTTGGTGTTCATGCCACCGAAAATGAAGATGTTCGTTCATTAAGACAATTGATCACTTACGGATTAAAAGGCTTATCTGCATATTCTAAACATGCCAATGCGTTAGGATATGACAATGAAGAAATCGATGCCTTTATGCAGGAAACGTTAATGAAGTTAATGGATGATTCCATGACAGTCGATGATTTAGTAGCGTTAACTCTAGCAACCGGTAAGGTTGGTGTAGAAGGTATGGCTTTACTGGATACAGCAAACACTTCCACTTATGGTAATCCAGAGCTTACTAAAGTCAATATCGGTGTTGGCAAAAACCCTGGTATCTTAGTATCCGGTCATGATCTTTCTGATATCGAACAGTTATTGATTCAAACCCAGGGAACAGGTGTAGACGTATATACTCATTCCGAGATGTTACCAGCACACTACTATCCAAACCTTAAGAAGTACACCAACTTAGTAGGTAATTACGGTAATGCTTGGTGGAAACAGAAAGAAGAATTTGAATCCTTTAACGGACCAATCCTAATGACTACTAACTGCATCGTTCCTCCAAAGGATTCCTATAAGAGCAGAATGTTCACCACTGGTGCAGCAGGTTATGCAGGTTGTAAGCACATTGAAGGTGAATCCGGTTCCAAGAAGGATTTCTCAGAAATCATCGAGTTAGCTAAGACTTGTGCTGCTCCTACAGAGATTGAGACTGGAGAAATCATCGGTGGCTTTGCTCATGAGCAGGTATTTGCCTTAGCAGATACTGTAGTAGACGCTGTTAAATCCGGTGCCATTAAGAAATTCGTAGTAATGGCAGGCTGTGATGGACGCGCTATCAAACGTAACTACTACACTGATTTTGCAAAAGCCCTTCCAAAGGATACTGTAATCCTGACAGCAGGTTGTGCAAAATACAAATACAACAAGCTTGACTTAGGAGAAATCGGTGGAATCCCTAGAGTATTAGATGCTGGTCAGTGTAATGACTCCTACTCCTTGGCTTTAATTGCTCTTAAGCTGAAAGAGATATTTGGCTTGGCTGATATCAATGAGCTTCCAATTATCTTTAATATTGCTTGGTATGAACAAAAGGCTGTTATTGTATTACTATCCTTATTATACCTTGGAGTGAAAGAGATTCACTTAGGACCGACACTTCCTGCCTTCCTTTCTCCAAACGTAGCAAAGGTATTAGTCGATAACTTTGGAATTGCTGGAATTTCTACAGTAGAAGAGGATATAGAGCTGTTCTTTGGTGAGGATGCAGTTGCTCCAAAAGCAGAAGAAGGTGTTCTTTCTAAGGATATGACGATAGGTGACATCTTAAGAGCAAATCCAGACAATGCCGATGTATTACTAGCAGCTGGAATGCACTGCCTTGGATGCCCTTCCTCTCAGATGGAAACGTTAGCAGAAGCATGTATGGTTCATGGCATGGATGTAAATGATATTTTATCAAAGTTAAATAAATAGTGATTAGAAGAACCCCCTTTCCATTATCTGTTCTATGGAAAGGGGGGTTCTATTGCAACCAATCTAGTTCCGTAAAATCGACTCCAATCGCTATGAACATATAATACATACCATATACTATAAGGAAATATAAAAAACGGAGTCCCAATTACAGAAATTCTTTGTAGTATAGATTGTCCTCAAAATGAACTCATTTTATGTTTTGATCCTAACTCTTCACTTAAGATGTCAATGGGAATTCCACCAAAAGAAGTTGCCTATAAAAAATTGACACTTTATTTGATATAAAAGATGGAAAGATTAAGAAAGATGATTCAAAAATGATATATGTTCCTAATAAATGAATTGGTTACTGGAGTCAAAAAGATGCTAAAGAAGCATTTGACTGGTACAATGAACAATTTGAAGCTAATGTAGAAATGCCACAATACAGTAAATAAAATTGAAAGTGAAAAGTAGCCATGTTAACCTCCTATGAAATAATCGTAGGAGGTTGTTTTAGGCTCGTATAACGGTAAAAAGAAAATAAGTTCATAGGGTTGGAGTATATGGTATACTTCTTCCATAATTCCTATAATCGTATTGACAAAGGTACATGATACCTATATAATAAAAATAATTCAATGCTTTAAAGCATTAATGCATAAATACACTAATACGTAATTGCATTAATGTGTAAAATCAAAAGAAAATATTGTCATATCGATTAAGTGGAAGGAGAATAGTAATGTTTATAAAGGTTTTGTTGCTAGTTGTATTTTTTGGTATTATGGTTGCAGTTGGCCTTGTATGCCGAAAAAAGGCAACTAATGTTAATGAATTTGTATTAGGAGGCAGAAATGTTGGTGCTTGGTTGACTGCCTTTGCTTACGGAACTTCTTATTTTTCAGCGGTAATCTTTGTAGGATATGCTGGACAGTTCGGATGGAAATATGGAGCAGCAGCTACTTGGATTGGTATTGGTAACGCTGTGATTGGAACATTGCTGGCTTGGGTTATATTAGGTAAGAGAACCAGAATTATGACACATCATTTGGAAAGCAAGACTATGCCTGAGTTTTTTGAAAAACGTTTCGGAAGTAAGGGCTTAAAGATGTTTGCTTCTCTTATCGTTTTTGTGTTTCTAATTCCTTATACTGCTTCTTTATATAATGGCCTTTCTCGTTTGTTTGGTATGGCATTCAATATTGACTATACTTATTGTGTAATAATTATGGCTGTCCTTACGGGAGTTTATGTTATTGCTGGTGGTTACATGGCAACAGCAATTAATGACTTTATTCAAGGTATTATTATGTTAGGCGGTATTATAGCAGTTATTGTGTCTGTGCTAAATCAAAATGGTGGCTTTACAGAGGCACTTCATAGCTTATCTCAAATATCAGATGCTTCAGCTAATGCAGAAGCGGGCTCCTTTACTTCTATCTTTGGTCCCGATCCGATTAGTCTCTTGGGAGTGGTTATTTTAACCTCCTTAGGAACTTGGGGCTTACCACAGATGGTACATAAATTCTATGCAATTAAAGACTCAAAATCTATTAAGACAGGAACTATTATCTCTACGTTATTTGCAGTTGTTGTTGCTGGTGGTTGCTATTTCCTCGGGGGATTTGGACGTTTATATAATACTGTTGATATTACTAAAGGTTATGATCAAATTATTCCTACAATGCTGTCTAGTCTGTCTGATTTACTGATTGGAGTTGTAGTAATATTAGTATTATCTGCATCTATGTCAACCTTATCATCCTTAGTTCTTACCTCCAGTTCTACCCTTACCTTGGATTTTATTAAAGGTACCATTGTGAAGAATATGAAGGAGAAATCGCAGCTGTTAGTTATGAGAGTGTTTATTGCAATATTTATTGCCATTTCAGTGGTAATAGCCATTGTGCAGTATAAATCTAAAGTTACATTTATTGCCCAACTTATGGGTGTATCTTGGGGCGCATTGGCTGGATCCTTCTTGGCACCATTCTTTTACGGATTGTTTTGGAAAAGGGTTAACAAGATTTCCATTTATGCCTGCTTCATTTTTGCAAGTGGTTTTATTATGGTAAATATGATGTTTAACAGCATCTTCCCTCAAATATTGCAGTCTCCAATTAATGCAGGAGCCTTTGTAATGCTAGCGGGAATGATACTTGTACCTATTGTTAGTCTTTTGACAGACAAACCAGATAAAGAAGTAACCGATTATGCCTTTCAATGTCTCGATGTAGAAGAAAAGTAAATTGTAATATACACATGTTTATGAATATTTTATTACTATGTAGCACAAAAACACACGGAATAGATTCTGTTCCGTGTGTTTTTGTGCTAATTGGAGTGTTTGCAACCTACATGATTGCATAAATCATGTATAATTTATTCCATTATTGCAAAAAACTATAATGTTTATAAGAAGATTTCGGCTACTTGAAGGACACATGAAGACATATGGAATAGATTATGAATGAAAGTGAGGAATAACCATTGAACTTTTTTAATCAAACTGCTTTAAACGGTGATAATAACAAACGATTACGCTCCTCCCGTCCTACCAATAGTGAAGGAACTGCAGCCTGGTCTGAGGATTCTGAAGTGATCCCAAGAAGTAAGGTTGAGATTCCGGATATAAATGATGTGGAAGAAGCCAAAGACTGGGTAGATAATGGCAGTCGGTTGTAGGAGGGAACGTAATGGGAAAGACGATAATGACAGTGGATGGAAATACGGCAGCAGCCTATGTGGCTTATGGGTTTACTGAGGTTGCCGCTATATATCCGATTACGCCATCCTCCACTATGGCAGAAATTGTAGATGAATGGGCGGCCAAAGGTCGTAAAAACATGTTTGACCAAATTGTAGATGTAGTAGAAATGCAATCAGAGGCCGGAGCCTCAGGGGCTTTCCATGGCTCTCTTCAGGGTGGGGCTTTAACTACTACTTTTACTGCATCTCAAGGTTTATTATTAATGATTCCAAATCTATACAAGGTAGCAGGAGAACTCCTGCCAGGAGTATTGCATGTCAGTGCCCGTGCTCTGTCAGCCCAAGCTCTTAATATCTTTGGAGATCATCAGGATGTTATGGCTGTTAGACAGACTGGCTGTGTGTTGCTTGCATCCAACTCAGTTCAAGAGGTTATGGATCTGGCACCAGTTGCACATTTGGCTGCAATGAAAGGCCGTCTTCCTGTAGTGCATTTCTTTGATGGATTTCGTACCAGTCATGAGATTCAGAAGGTCGAGGCTATGGAATATAGCGACTATAAGGGACTTTTGGATATGGAAGCGCTAAAGCAGTTTCGTGAAAATAGTCTTTCTCCAAATCATCCTGTGACCCGTGGTACTGCTCAGAATCCGGATATTTATTTCCAGACAAGGGAAGCATGCAATCCATTCTATAACAACATTACTCCAATTATTGAGGAGTATTTAGATAAAATGGGGCAGTTGACTGGTCGTAAATATGGGTTATTTGACTATTATGGTGTTGAAGATGCTGAATATGTGATTGTTGCTATGGGCTCTGTAAATGAAACTATTGAAGAGGTCATAGATTATTGCAATAGCAATGGGTGCAAATATGGAGTGCTAAAAGTGCATTTGTACCGACCATTTTCTGTAGAACACTTTTTGCAGAAGATGCCAAAAACTGTAAAGAAAGTAGCAGTATTAGACCGTACAAAGGAGCCTGGAGCTATTGGGGAACCTTTATATCTTGATGTATGTACCGCATTTTCCCAAGGGAAGCAGCAACCAGTTATCATAGGTGGCCGCTATGGTCTTGGTTCCAAGGATACTACACCAAGAGACATCATCCGAGTTTATGAAAATCTAAAACAAGATAAACCAAAGAATCCATTTACCTTAAGTATTATAGATGATGTAACCAATACTTCTATAGAAGAGCTTCCAGCAGAGTTTCAGGTCACAGAGGATCTTAAAAGCTGTAAAGTATGGGGGCTTGGTTCTGATGGTACAGTTGGTGCCAATAAACAGGCAATTAAAATGATTGGTAATCTATCAGATTTAAAAGTTCAAGCTTACTTTGAGTATGACTCCAAGAAATCTGGTGGTCTTACCATATCCCATTTACGTTTTGGACAAAAGCCAATAAGGTCCACTTATTCGGTTCAGAATGCTGACTATGTAGCTTGTCACAATGAATCGTATATTCACAAATACCATATTCTTAAGGATTTAAAGCCAGGTGGAATCTTTGTCCTCAATACACATTGGTCCAAGGAACAGTTGGAGGAGATGTTACCTGCAGAAGTGAAAAAGCAGCTGGTAGAGAAGAAGGCCAAATTCTATATCATTGATGCAGTGAAGATAGCTGAAGAAATTGGACTTGGTAATCGTATCAATATGATTATGCAGGGGGCATTCTTTAAGCTGATTAATGTGCTTCCACAAGAAGTTTATGTTGAAAATTTAAAGTCTACGATAGCCAGCATGTATGGCAAAAAAGGTGACGAGATAGTAGCTATGAATCAGGAAGCTGTGGAGAGAGGAATCGATGCTATTCAGGAGGTTGAGATTCCTGACAGCTGGGCTATGGCAGAAGATACCAATGAGGAAGAAGAGATTTGTGAGCCGGAGTTTATTCAGAAGGTGGTACGCCGGATGGAAGCAATGGAAGGCGATGAGCTTCCGGTAAGTGCTTTTAGAGGGCGTGAAGATGGTACTTTCCCTAATGGTATTAGTGCTTATGAAAAGAGAGGTATCGGAGTCAATATTCCTGAATGGATTGAGGAGAGATGTATTCAGTGTAACCAGTGTTCGTATATCTGCCCTCATGCCTGTATAAGACCAATATTGCTTGACGAAAAAGAAATGGAAGCAGCACCAAAAGAGTTTGTAACCAAGAAAGCCGTGGGAAAGGGACTGGAAGGACTGCAGTATCGTATACAGGTTAGCCCTATGGATTGTACTGGTTGTGGTAACTGTGCTGATATCTGTCCTGCTAAGGGAAAAGCCCTGATTATGGAGAAATTATATACTCAAGTGCCTCATGAGGTGGAAAACTGGGCATATGCAGTCAGCAAAGTAAAGAATAAACCAGATAAGGCTACCGCCCATACTGTAAAAGACAGCCAGTTTAAGCAACCTCTCATGGAATTCTCCGGAGCCTGTGCAGGGTGTGGAGAGACACCGTATATTAAACTGGCTACTCAGTTATTTGGTGAGAGAATGATGATTGCCAATGCCACAGGTTGTTCCTCCATCTGGGCTGCCTCTGCTCCATCTACCGCATATACAGTAAACGACGAAGGCAAGGGCCCTTCCTGGGCGAATTCCCTCTTCGAGGACAATGCAGAATATGGATTTGGTATGTATCTGGCAGTGAAACATTTAAGAAATAGGATTAAAACTTTAATGGAAGAGCTTATTCAACTTCATGTGGATGATGGATTAAAAGAACTTCTTGAGGACTGGATTCAATATAAAGAAGATGGATATGTATCCAAAGAAATTAGCACCAAAGTGATGCATTATCTTCATCAGTATGAGACCTCTAATGAAGAGGTAAAACAAAAGATTAATTATCTTAAGGAATACAGGGATTATTTTGTAAAACGGTCCCTTTGGATTTTGGGCGGTGATGGTTGGGCCTATGATATTGGTTTTAGTGGTGTGGATCAGGTAATGTCTACTGGAGAAGATGTTAATATTATGGTATTTGATACAGAGATCTACTCCAACACTGGTGGACAATCTTCCAAAGCTACCCCTCTTGCCGCAGTAGCTAAGTTTGCTTCCGCAGGGAAAAAGAGTGGTAAAAAGGATCTTGGACGAATGATGATGACCTATGGCAACGTATATGTGGCTCAGGTAGGTATTCATGCGGATAATAATCAGCTGCTTAAGGCTTTGGAGGAAGCGGAGCGTTATAAAGGACCATCCATAGTCATTTGTTATGCCCCTTGTATCAATCATGGTATTAAGGAAGGTATGGGCAGGAGTATGGAAACCATAAAAAAAGCTGTAAAGTGCGGTTATTGGCATCTTTACCGTTATAACCCAGAGCTTAAAAAGGATGGCAAGAATCCGTTTAAGCTAGATTCCAAGGAGCCAACGGAAAGTTTTAGAGATTTTCTTATGTCTCAGGTTCGTTACTCTGCCTTAGCAAAGCAATATCCAATGGAAGCAGAAGAATTATTTTTACAGGCCGAACTACAGGCAAAGGAAAGGTATGAGACCTATAAAATGCTAAATGAACAGACCTTTGAACAAGAATAAACAATGGGGGCAAAAAAGCAACCGTACAAAAGGTGAGTACGGTTGCTTTGCATTTTATGATATCTTATGGATTATGTATTTTAGCCATTCTAAGCAAGCTTGTTTAGTCAAATGTACGCCATCTGTTGCATAGCCTTCTGGAAGATATTCACCATTTTTAACGACAGCCTCCTGAACATTCATATAGTGAACATTTTGTGATTTTGCCATAGCTTTAATCACTTTATTAAACTTTTTTACATGTTTTAAAGTATAGATTTTGGAGTTGTCAGATTTAGTTTTGGTAACTGGAATAATTGATTGTACATAGATTTCTGCGTCAGGTTGTATTTCCTTGATTTTTTTAATGAATTTTGCATACTGACTTTTAAAAGTAGATGTGTAAGGCCAGCCTAACTCATTTATCCCAAACATCACAAATACTTTTGAATAAGTACCTTCCTTTAATGCGTCCAGAATGGTTCCTTTTTTACCATTTTTAAGCTTAATGACTTTTTTAGTCATTGCAGTAGTAACAGTTAATCCACGGTATGTAATAAATTTGGCTGAGGAAAGACCAGTTTTAATCTGAAGGCCTTCCGTTCTGGAATCCCCAAGAAAGACACTATCTTTAAACAATGTCTTTGTAATATCAGTTAGTTTGTCATCATTTGTGTCTTTATTGGATGACGATGGTTTTTGTGTTGGCTTTGTTGTAGCCACTGGCGTTGGTATTAATGTTGTTTTTGTATAATCAGATGGAATAGAAGTAGTTTTCACGATAGTATCGGGTCTTATTATATTATTGTTACTATAAATTTTTGGCTGAGTTTTTTTGTCTGTATTTACATTTACAGCAATAATACACACATAGACAATAACCAATTCTACTATAACAATTGATGTCAATATAAATTCTTTTTTTAGTCTTTTCTTCTTATTATCTTCCATAAATCGCTCCATCGTATATATAATTATCGATTAATATCAATATTAATAGTATTGTACTACATAAGTAGATTTTAGATGTTACAAATCTATTATATTTCGTTACAAAGTTACTAAATAGTGGATAAAAATAGACAGGGTGGCAACAGTTCGTTGCTACCCTGTCCTCCATATAAGATTATCGCTCTTCTCTAAAATAGTTTAAACCACAGGAGGCAGGTTGAGAATTCTCCTTGGATTTTCTCATAGAAGTAAAAATTAATACAATAATAGTCAAAATAAATGGAAGCATCTTATAAATTGCATTTGGAATGGTTATGATATCTTTCGGTGCATAAAGAATGATGATACTGAAAGCTCCAAAGATAAAAGAACCAAGGATTGCTTTTAATGGGCTCCAAGCGGCGAAGATAACAAGAGCGACACTTATCCAGCCAAGGCCATTAACTGAGTCGTTATTCCAAACTCCCATACCATTTACCATGGAAATATAGGCACCGCCTATTCCGCAGATACCACCGCCCAGTAATATGTGAATATATTTAGTTCTAGTAACATTAATACCTGCTGCATCGGCAGCAGCAGGATTCTCGCCTACGGCTCTCATATTAAGACCAGGCTTTGTTTTCTTAATGTAGTAGCCAAGTAGTACGGCAATAAGAACAGAAAAGTAAACTAAGATATTATGAGAAAATAATAGTTTACCAACTACTGGAATGTCTCCTAAAAGTGGAATCGGTTTTTCGGCAAGTAAGTCAATCATGCGTTCGGAGAGCTTTGGAGTTATTTCAGTTCCTGCAATCATACGATTTCCAAAGAAATTGGAGAGGCCGGTTCCAAAGATAGTTAAGGTAAGACCGGTTACATTTTGGTTTGCCATAAAAGTAATGGTTAATACAGCAAAAATAAGTGCCCCAAAAACACCCATTAAGAAGGCTGCAATAATAGCCAGAAGAAGGCTGTCAGTTTTATAAGCTACGAAGAAGCCCATAAAGGCACCCATGTACATCATTCCTTCAACACCAAGGTTAAGGCTTCCACTTTTTTCAGTGACAATCTCACCAGTAGTACCAAAAAGAAGAGGAACTCCGGCTTTAATGGATGCAAACAAGAAGTTTAATAACATGATCAATTCTCCTCCTTTCGAACTTCTTTGGTAGAGTGACGTTTAGTAAATTTGTATCTAGTAAAGAAATCACATGCCAGAATGCAGAACAGGATAATACCTTGCAGAATATCAGGGACTGAAGAAGAGAAACCATAACTACTTTCCATAACACCACAGCCTTTTTCCAGAATACCGAACATAATGGAAACAAACAGGATACCAAGTGGATTTAACCGTGCCAACCAGGCTATAATAATCGCTGTAAATCCTACACCACTAGCAATTCCTTCATCCAGACAGTAGTTAACTCCGGATGCCTGCAGCATACCTGCAATACCACAGATACCGCCACTGATAAACATGGTACGAAGAACGATCTTTTTAACGTTCATTCCAGCATAATTAGCTGTGTTTTCACTTTCGCCTACTACGCTGATTTCATAACCATGTTTAGATTTTTTAATATAGAAGAAGATAATTACAACCAAAAGTAGTCCAACAATCCAACCTATGTGAACGTTGAATATAGTGTCAAGACGAGCTTTTTCGATGTAGGAAGCGATTTTAGGAAAACCACCGGAACTAGGATCCCTCCAAGGGCCTTCCTTTAAATAAACAACTAAGTACAGGGCCACATAGTTAAGCATTAAGGTAAATAAGGTTTCGTTGGTGTTATATTTACTTTTAAAATAAGCAGGTAATAAACCAAATAAGCCTCCACCTATAAAACCAAAGAGAAACATGAGAAGCAACAATAAAATATGTGGCATATTGTTTAGAAATAGGGCTGGAAAGGTGGCGAATAAAGCACCCATTATAAACTGGCCTTCTGCACCAATATTCCAGAATTTCATTTTAAATGCAAGAGTTATCCCAAGGGAAAGGATTACTAGTGGAATAATTAACTCAATGGTACTTTTGATGTAGATAGCATTGGAAAAAGCTCCATATACGATTGTTTTGTATGCAACAAATGGATTGTGTCCTAAGCAGAGGATAAAGATTCCACCTGCAACAAGAGCGACCAAGATAGCAATAAGAATGACCATTGCCTGTTTGAAGCCATATAGTTCAGTACGTTTTTCGATACGGATAAAAGGTTCTTTTTTACTAATTGAGGATGGATTATTCATTTTTTGCTACCTCCTTCGTATCTTTTTGTGTTGGCCTAGTAGTATTAGTTGAGTTTACTTCTTTGGCATCCGTCATTAACAGACCAATTTCTTCTTTAGTCGTGCCTTCAGCTTTTACAATACCAGTAATCTTACCATGGCAAAGAACCATGATACGATCGCATAGCTCCAACATTACATCTATGTCCTCGCCAATAAAGAGGACACCTACGCCTCGTTGTTTTTGTTCATTTAATGCATTATATATGGTATAAGAGGAGTTAATATCAAGTCCTCTTACAGGATAAGCGGTGATTAATACATTTGGTTCAGATTCTATCTCACGTCCAAGTAATACCTTTTGAACATTACCACCTGACAGACGTCTGACTGGGGTATCTATGGAAGGTGTCACAATATCCAGCTTCTTTACAAGCTCTGTGGCAAGTTCTTTTGCATCTTCCTTTTGCACAAAAGGTCCTTTTCCATTACGATAAGTTTTTAGAATTAGATTATCTACCATTCCCATAGAGGCAGCTAAGCCCATTCCAAGACGATCTTCAGGGATAAAACTCATGCTGATTCCAAGATTGATAATTTCCTGAGGAGTCTTTCCAAGTAGGTTTACTTTCTTATAGAGGACAGCACCTTCTCTTGCAGGAATTAATCCAGCCAGGCATTCACAAAGTTCCTTTTGACCACTGCCAGCAATACCTGCCACTCCAAGTATTTCGCCTTTGTTTAACTCAAAGCTGATATCTTGAATCGCATCAAAGCCTTCTTCATTGGCTACAGTCAAATGGTGAATTTCCAGTAGATTCTCATCAAAGTCATTAGTAGGGTGATCGATATGCAGTTCCACAGGGCGACCTACCATTAGTTCTGTCAGTTCTTTTGTAGAGGTATTGGCCGTTTCTACTGTGGTGATACTTTCACCTTTACGTAGAATGGTAACACGGTCACTGATAGCCAATACTTCGTTTAATTTATGTGTAATAATAATGACAGCACAGCCTTCCTCTTTCATCTGTCGCAAGATTGAAAAAAGTCGTTCCGTTTCCTGTGGAGTTAGAACAGCGGTAGGTTCATCTAAGATTAGGATATCTGCATTACGATACAGTACTTTTATAATTTCGACGGTCTGTTTCTCACTGACAGACATATTATAGATTTTTTTATCTGGATCCACAGAAAGTCCAAAATGCTCACTGATTTCTCTGATTTTACCAGAACGATTTTTCTTTAATAATAATCCTTTGGAACCGGAACCTAAAATAATATTATCTGTAGCCGTTAGTACATCAACTAACTTAAAATGTTGGTGAATCATACCGATTCCCAATTTGATAGCTTCTTCTGGGGAGTTAATAACCACTTCTGTTCCATTTACCTTAATAGTACCGGCATCGGGATGGTAGATACCGGATAGCATATTCATTAAGGTGGTTTTACCAGAACCATTTTCTCCAAGTAAAGCCAGTATTTCCCCCTTTTTAAGGGAAAGATTAATATTGTTGTTTGCAACCACATTACCAAAGGATTTTGTGATTCCATTCAGCTCTATGGCATAGTTTTGATTAGATTCTTGATTCACTTTTCTCACCTTACCTCTATATTCCGGGATTGTATAATAGCAAGGACTGCTACAAATGTCATTTCCCTATTTGCAGCAGTCCCCATTGTTCGCTTATAAAAACGTAGACTTATTTTACTGTAACATTCTCATTATACCAGGTCATCTTACCAGTAATATCTGCATCGGAGATAACAGAGCCGGCTTTATTTACTACGTTACCCTTGTTGTCTTTGATTTCACCTTCAAATACCTTAAAGGAACCGTCTTTAATCTTAGCCTTTACTTCATCAACCTTAGCCTGAGTGTCTTTTGAACAAAGAGAAGTTAAAGGAGAAATATCAACTAACCCATCATCCATTCCACCGAAGTAGTTTTCGTTGGTCCATTTGCCTTCTAATACTTGTTTGGTAGCTAATGTATAGTATACACCCCAGTTCCAGATTGCGGAAGTTAAGTTAGCCTTAGGAGCATCTTTAGACATATCGGAGTTGTAACCGATACTGAAAGCACCTCTCTTCTCAGCAGCTAACTGAGGAGCAGTAGTATCCTGATGTTGGGCGATGACATCACAGCCTTCATCTAATAAAGCTTCAGCAGCTTGGCCTTCCAAAGTCACATCAAACCATGTGTTAGTAACCTTTACAAAAACCTGAGCAGAAGGGTTGACAGCTTTTACACCTAAAGCAAACGCATTGATTCCACCAGTAACCTCTGAGTTGGAATCACCCATAGCAGCTACATAACCAATCTTATTGGATTTGGTATTCATACCTGCAACGATACCGGTTAAATAACGAGCCTGATAGATACGTCCAAAATAATTGTTAAAGTTGCTATCATTGCTCTTATAACCACTACCATGAGAGAATACTACTTCTGGGTATTTTTTAGCCATTTCTTCCATTGGGTCCATGTATCCCCAGCTTGTACCAAAGATAATCTGGCATTTTTCTGCAACGCATTCTTCGATAGCTTGTTTGATTGCTGCATTATCACTATCTGAAATATTGTTCTTACGGATAATCTGGGAATCTTGTAATCCAAGTTCCTTTTGCATTGCCTGAATACCTACATCATGTGTATAAGAGTATCCAGATCCACTTGCAGGATCACCGATATGAATTACACCAACCTTTAAATCTTCCTTCTTAATGGCTGTCTGACCAGCTTTTTTAGCTGTATTGTCGTTGCCGCCCTTTGAATTGTCACTGTTTGTACTGTTACTGCAGGCTACAGTAGCCATTACCATAACAAGTGCAAGAACGAATGCAATAATACGTTTGAATTTCATACAATTTCCTCCATACATTTAATGTTAATATGTCTTACAGTAGATGATTCTAAGAAACATCTAGGAACAGTTTGATTGTAACCCAATATTTTGTGTAATGCAATCTAAGGAGGAGAAAACATATGTGAAACTTTTTTGCGTTATTTATAAGCATAAGTGATAACTCACAAGGTAATAACCATACATTCTAAATATTATCTAATAAGTGGAAATATATTGTTGTTCAACAAGAGATATTTGGGTCTTTTCGTAATATAAAAGGTTTGGTATATTAATAAGAAATAAGAAAGAGGAGGAGATACTTATGAAAATAGTAGTATTAGAGAGAACCGTTCTAGGTGATGACATCTCATGTGATCGATTAGAACAACTAGGAGAAGTTATTTATTATGAAAATACTAAATATGATGATATAGGGGAGCGTTTACAAGAGGCAGATATTGCTCTGATTAACAGATGCCCCATGGAAGAAGCAACCTTAAAGCATGTAAAAAAACTGAAATTAGTCTGTGTAACTGCTACTGGGGTCAATCCAATCGATCAGGATTACATGAAGAAAAGAGGCATTCCTGTAACAAATGTAAGAAATTATTCTACTTATTCCGTTTGTCAGCATACCTTTGCTATGTTATTTTATGTGTTGGAGCATCTTCGTTATTTTGATGATTATGTAAAGCAAGGCCAGTATATAAAGCATAAGAAGCAGACCTATATGAGCCATAAATTTACCCAACTTGCGGGTAAGACTTTTGGAATTTGCGGACTTGGAGCTATTGGAAAGCAAGTTGCCAAGGTAGCAGAGGCCTTTGGTGCAAAAGTAATCTATTATTCTACTAGTGGAAGGAACTCCTGTCTAGATTACAAGAGAGTGAGCTTTGATGAACTTTTAAAGCAATCTGATATTATCAGCATTCACGCACCTTTAACAGAGAAAAGTAAAGGCTTATTTAATAAAGAAGCTTTTGAAAAAATGAAGAATACGGCTATTATATTAAATACAGGAAGAGGCGCTATAATTGAGGATATAGATCTATGTAATGCCTTGCAGGAGCAAAGAATAGCAGCAGCAGCTCTCGATGTGCTAGCAGAGGAGCCAATGCCTGCGGGTCATCCATTTTTATCTATACAAGATTCAAGTCGTCTTTTTATTACTCCACATATTGCCTGGTCTAGTAAAGAGGCCAGACAGATGGTAATAGATGAGGTTTGTACGACGATAGAGGCTTTTATGGAAGGGAACATAAGGAATTTAATCTGGGAGTAAAGGTTCAAGTTTCAAAAGATAGGAAGCAAGTCTTTAACGGGAAGAAGCCGCTAAAAACTTGCTTCCTCCACAAAGTCACAACGTAGTAGAGCAAATAATTCAATATCTATGACACCTTTATCTGGCCAGTGAATGCCTTGTCTAAGAGTGCCTTCATGGGTGAAATGATTGCGTAATAAAACATGTCTAGATCGGACATTGTCACTTACTACATAGGCCTGTATACGGTTTAATCCACCTACTTGGAATAGATATGAGATAGTCATATGAACCGCTTTTGATGCAATCCCTTGGCCCCAGTAACTTTCATTAAGGACATAGCCAATATTGGCCATATTGACTAATTTATCAAAATTATAGACCTCCACAAAGCCCACCAGTTTATTCCCTGCACGTCTTAAGTAAATTCCCATAACCATGGATTTCTGTTTAGCATAATCTCGCTGGTACTGAGTAATAAGGTTATAAACAAGTGCATAGTTTTTCTTGGCTTCTGAAGGTCTGTATAAATAGAGGTTATCGTTACTGCAAATTTCATATAAATCTTCAAGGTTTTTTGTAGTAATCTGCCGAAGGATTAGGTCCGGGGAAATTAACTCCGGAAAGCGGTTAAATAGTTTGGCATCATTCATTATGTGCCCCCCTTAGTGCCAATAGGAAATAGTATAAATACAAGCACTATAAGTATAGTATAAATTTGGAAATTCCGCAATCTCCTAAATGAAATAATGCAAATCCTTTAGTCAAATACCATGTATTACCATGCATAAATTCTATTTATTCTGATATAATGGAACGGTAACTGGAAAACGAAGCATAAAACTGAAATGGTGAAACATATGACAAGACATGATTTACACAAGATAGCCATATGCCTAGTTGCCCCGTTTATATTATTCTTTAGCATGGTAACTCCAGAAGTATTTGGTTCAAATACTGTTGTAAAGGTAGAGGCGAGCACGAAAAAAGCAAACCAACCAGGAATCTCCATTGCTAGTAATTATGTAAACATAAGAAGTAAAGCTAGTACCAACGCTACTACAGTAGGCCGACTTTATAAGGGTTCTGTGTGTACGGTAAAATCCGTTAGCGGAAAATGGGCTAAAATAACCTCTGGCAAGGTAAGTGGGTATATCCATACTGATTATATCAAAATCGGAAAAGATGCCACTGCTTTATACAGCAAATACTGTGATCGAGTGGCAAAAGTGACTGCATCTACTCTTCGAGTAAGGAAGAAGGCATCTACAAGTTCTGCAGTGGTAGGTAAGGTAAACAAGAACAAATCGCTAGAAGTGTTATCTACTTCTGGGAAATGGGTAAAGGTATCTTATAGTGGAAAACCAGCCTACGTGCATAGTGATTTTGTAAACTTAAGATACAAACATCAATACGCAGTAACAATTGGTACAACCTCAGCTGGTTCAAAAGGATCCAGTAACTCCAGCAATAGTAGTAATTCAAGTAGCTCCAACAGTTCAACTGCTTCTACTGCATCACGTCTGATTGCATATGCAAAGCAATTTTTGGGAAATAAGTATGTATATGGTGGAACCAGTTTAACTAAGGGTACAGACTGTTCAGGGTATACGCAGGGAGTATTTAAGAAGTTTGGAAAAAGACTTCCTAGAACGTCTCGTCAACAGGCCACTTGTGGTACTAAGGTAAGTACTAGTAATTTAAAGGCAGGAGATTTACTGTTCTATGCAACCAATGGTGTAATTAACCATGTTGGTATCTATATTGGAAATAGGCAGATTATTCATGCCAGCAATTCTAGAGATGGAATTAAGATATCAAAATACAACTATAAGTCAATATACACCGCAAGACGTATTTTGTAGAAATGAGACGGTAGTGCGAAAGCAGCTACCGTCTTTTTGAAATCTAGGAAAGACACTTTGTTCTCACATAGTTATTTAAATACTGTACCTGCTTTTCCACGAATAGCAGCTTTAGCTTCATGAAGATCAGCTATGATAGCGATGTTCTTAGGATCTAGGGCAACAAAGCTAGCAGCGGCTTGTACTTTAGGCAGCATAGAACCTGAGGTAAACTGTCCCTCATCGATTAAGGAAGAGGTTTCGTCCAAGGTGAGTTGGTCTAAAGCTTCCTGATTTTCCTTACCAAAGTTTTTGTATACCTTATCAATTCCGGTTAAGAATAGAAGCATATCTGCACCAACTAATTCAGCTAGCTTTGCACTGGCTAAATCCTTCTCCACTATAGCACTGGCGCCCTTTAACCTAGCACCTTGTTGTAGAACAGGAATACCGCCACCACCACAAGCAATGACAATTTGGTTGGCATCCAGTAAAGCTTTTATTGCATCTGTTTCATAAAAATCAATAGGTTTCGGAGAAGCAATAATTCGTCTCCAGCCTTTTCCCTCTTCGTAAACTGTAAAATTCCCTTTTTTTTCTTCTTCCTTGGCTTCTGCTTCTGTCATGTATCGACCAATAACTTTCGTTGGTTTGTGAAAGGCCTCATCAAATGGTTCAACACGAACCTGAGTAATGATAGTAGACACTTGCTTATAAATACCACGATGCAGTAATTCTGTACGAATTGCATTCTGTAAATCGAAGCCAATATAACCTTGACTCATAGCACTGCAAAGAGACATAGGAGCTACGGTATAACTATCATTCAAGCGGCTGAATTCTGTCATTGCAGAGTGAATCATCCCAACCTGTGGGGCATTGCTATGAGTAATCACTATCTGGTATTTATCTTCTACTAAATCGGCAATTGCTTTTGCAGCTTCTTTTACAGCAACCTGTTGATCAGGAAATTTTGTCCCAAATGCACTGTGCCCAAGTGCAACTACAATTCTTTTATTATTCATTGCGAAACCTCATTTCATCGTAAAATAATATCTATAACTATAACATACCAAGACCATAAGTCAAGCAAAGAAGTAGTTCTGAATGGTTATATAAAACAAAGTAAAATGTATGTTATTGGTGTATTAGAATAATTTATAGTTATTAAATAGGATTGACTTTCTCTTACATTTAAAATATTATATTGCATTATGTCAAAATACGGATGATTTTTGGAGGTAGACTATGATATAAGTATTATGAAGAACGAAATACATAAGATGATAATCACGTAGTTATGAAAAGACAGTTTGAGGAGATACACATGCAGGTAAAAGAACAACAATATGACATTCAGCTTCCCTATAATGAATACTTTAAATCACATATCTATAAACAATGCAAGGAAGCAATAGAAAACTATGATATGATTCACGGGGGAGACCGGGTTGCCCTAGAAATTACTTTTGACTGTAACACATTAACTTTATTAGCATTTTTCCTAGAATACCAAAAGGAAAGAGAATATGATTTTTCAATGGAATTTTTCGTAGAAGCTAAGGGAGGAAAGATAGAAGAAAAGGTTGAAAAGGTTTTAAAGGAAATTGGAATAACTAAATATCAGACAATAGAATCTCTTTATAAAGAAGAACTCTATCAACGTATGAAAGAATCTAGATGTAATCGTATGGCTTTGCATCAGAATTATAATCATTTAGTAAAAGCTACATTTATGACCTTTCTATGTAAAAAGAAACAGACAGTCATTGCACCTGTAATTGAATTGGAGAAGCATGGAATTACCATGATTCGACCAATGCTTATGGTAAAGGACAGCCATATTGTGCATTGGATCAAGAAAGTTGGAGTAGATGTAAGGTTAGCAGACGAAATTACTCTATTTGGTGGGGCATCTCTTTCTGAGGAAGGTATTGCTAATACTGGTCTTCATTCTGGAGCAGAATATCAATTTAAAGTGTACGAGCGGGTATAGTAATGGAAAGTTGTACATATTATTTACTAGATATGTACGGGTTTGTGTAATAGACTTTAAAATATGTTATAATATAATATGTTAGGAAATTCCGTGAATCACATAAAGCCGGAATAGAAGTTGCCGATCGTGTAATCCACCAAAGGCGGAGAGTATAGAATGCAAAGCTCTTTGTTATTTAGAAAGTTGATGATGGATAGGGGGATAGAAAATGACTAGAAGATACATGGCTGTACTGTTAATTGTAATACTGGTTGGTACAGCTGTTGGTTGCAGTAAAGGAAATAATGTTACGCCACAACCTTCTGTAAATGATGTGATAGACAGGCCTACTATTTCACCAGAAACAGAGCCACCAAAGGAAACACATCCAGTAGAGACAACTAAACCACAGATTAGCAAACCACAGGTTATGGGGGAAAAGGCCAACAAATTAGGAACCTTATTTGCAATTGAGAGGAAGATAGCTGTACCGAATTATTTTATCGAATCATGTTATTACTATGATAATAATACACTAGTTGTAATTTATCGAGGGAAAAATTCTAAATTGAAAGTGGGTCTTTATAATATTTACTCCGGTAAGCTAGAAAAAACTGCTGATTTTGATTTTGAAATGTATGTGGATCAATGTATAGTTTGTAATAATGGCAATATATTTATTTCTTCTACCTGGGGAAATACTTTTTTATTCCTAGATAAGAACCTAAATATGCTTCTATATAATGAGAATATACCCGAAACCTTTTCCTCTACTGTAAGTGCTTATGATGGAAATACTATATATTACTTAGCTTCAGATGGTTATACCCTATACAAATATAATGTGAGTACAAAAGTAATATCATTGGTTACAACTTTTTCTGATAAGATGCTGTCGATTATGCTTGTGCAGATGACAAGTGATGATACCCATCTTACGGTTCAATATTCAGACAGTACAGGTACTTTGGCATACCTTATATTAAATGTTTCTACTATGGAAATGCATGATTTGGGGAATCACTCCAATAATCTGGTAACAAGCGGAACGATGTATTCTATGGCTGACTATGATTATGTTTCTAAGGGTTATATTGAGACTTTTAATATTGAGCAGCCACGAGTACTTAGTAAAAAGTATTTTGTGGATCCAGAAGAAGGAAGTTGTTTTCGGCTAAATGGGCTAACGAATACAATACTTTCTGTATCAGGATTACCAGGATCGCCAGAAGCTAAAGGCGGTGGAACAATACGTTTATATAACGCTGAGGATATGCAGGTCATCAAAAAGACGGAGATAGACGAAGATGTTTTGATAAATCTTATTGGACAGCCGGTTTCAGAGGATAGTAGCCAGGTATATTACTATATTTATGCGAATTCCCTGCAGGTTTCAAAGAATCAGAACACAGCTTTGCTTGTATATTCACAGGAAGGTTATACTGGAGTCTTAATCTGGAATCTGGAGGCTGAGAAGAAAATTACTAGCAATGAATCCCATGGACTTGCTTTTATCAAGTCGGATGAGATTACAGCAGAAGATAATGACCAGTATGCTGCAAAAATTGAAAAGGAGTATGGCATTAAAGTATTTATTCGTGATAAGGCAGTCCGCTATTTCCCGGATTTTGCTGTAAATGCCATGTATGATGAGAATACCACCAATGAAGCCTTAAAGTTAGTGGAAGAAGTTCTTAGTTGTTATCCAAAGGGATTCTTTAAACAGATGAAATATGGAGAGATAAAGAGTTTTAATCTATATCTTTGTGGGACATTGGTACAGGGTAGTGAATATGGCATCAGTAATCCAGGTGGATTTGCTCTTCAATATAACGGAAGTCAAATGGTTGTCATGGACATTTCCTATACATCAAGTATAAAAACTAGTCTATGCCATGAGATTATGCACGCTATGGAAAGCCGTATGGACTATCTATTGGAGAAAGGGAAGCTCAAAGCCAGCATATATGATAACTGGCTTAAATTAAATCCAAAGAAACATGATTACCGATATGCATATATGGATGAAAATGGTGTGGAGTATGATGCAGTTAATAATGCTGCCTACACGCCATATGATGAAAAAAGTAGAAATAACGTAGACAACATTTATTATATTGATTACTACGCCAATACGTTTCCAAATGAAGATCGAGCCAGAATCTTTGAAAATCTAATGATGGCAGATACCGAGTTAAACTATGAGTTTAATAGTAAACATTTAAAGGCGAAGGCAATCTATCTTTGCAGAATGATACGTGCAGCCTTTAGTTCTATTCCTGATGATGAACTAATGCATTGGGAAAGATTTTTAGGAGAGAATGTTCTGAAACCTTTAAAATGATAAGACGTTTCTTACTACAGAAGAGTATTCTCTTAAGTTTAGAGAGTCATCGCATTTAGGATGTGATGGCTCTTTTTTTATGCACACATGATTGACATAAAATGTATGCCATGATATGTTGATGTATATAAATAGAAAATAGAGGAATGATATGGAAATAATAAGTGGCTACTATACTGATAAAGGCATTAGCAAGGAGAATAATCAAGATAGTTTTTGTCTTAAGGTGGCTACAACGTCCATTGGGACAATAACGATGGCTGTATTATGTGATGGTATGGGAGGCCTTAATAACGGGGAGATAGCAAGTGCTATTGCTGTACAGGTCTTTGGACAGTGGTTTGATTACAGATTACCAGCTTTGTTAGATCCATTTTCTCTAGAAAGTATTACAAATCAAATAAAAGAGCAGATGTGGGAAGCCAATGGAAGGATTTTATCCTATGGGAGAAGGAATCATCTTAGAATGGGGACCACTTGCTCTGTCTTATTTTTGATTCACGATTATTTTTATATCATTGTACATATTGGAGACACTAGAATATATGAGCTGAAAGGTGACATTAAGCTTATGACTACGGACCATACTTTGGTAGAACGAGAAGTTTTTCTTGGGCATCTTACACCTGCTCAGGCAAGAATAGATAGGAGGAGAAACATACTCTTACAGTGTCTAGGAGATAAGGAAAGTATTCATCCTCAGGTTACATCTGGTCAGTTGAAAAAGGATAGTGTCTATCTGCTATGTTCAGATGGTTTGTATCAGCAGTGCTTAAATAAAGATTTTAGTGAATTATTACCGGAAAATATCATCTCCGAAGAGTGTATTACAAAACGATTGAAGAAACTGATACTTATGTGCCGGGAAAGAAAGGAAAAGGATGATATTACATCTATTGTAATTAGAATCATGGCATAAGGGAGAATACATATGTCCTTGGTAGGAAGAATTCTAAACAATAAATATGAAGTTTTAAAGCTTATAGGAAAAGGGGGAATGTCTAATGTGTATCTTGCAATGGACATTCATCTAAATAAGCAGTGGGCTATCAAGGAGATTCACTCAGTTAACTTGAATCAGGAGCTTTTGATGCAAAGCCTCACAGCAGAAGTAAATTTAATGAAGAAGTTGGATCATCCGGCATTACCTAGAATTGTGGATGTGGTAAAGGAAGAAGACCTAGTTTATGTGGTTATGGATTATATTGAAGGGGAACCACTAAGTAAGATTATAAAGATGTTTGGTGCCCAGCCTCAGGAACTTGTGATCGATTGGGGGAAACAACTTTGCCTAGTATTGCATTATCTTCATTCAAGAAAGCCGCCTATCATATACCGGGATATGAAGCCTTCTAATATTATGCTTTGCCCAGGCGGAAACCTTAAGCTTATAGATTTTGGTATAGCTAGGGAATATAAGATAGGCGGCCATAGAGATACGGTAAATTTGGGAACCAAGGGCTATGCCGCGCCAGAACAGTTTGGAGGAAGTGGTCAGACAGATGAGCGGACGGATATATATTGTCTGGGAGTAACCTTGTATTATCTACTTACTAATTTGAATCCTGACGATCAGCCATTCGAATTGAAGCCAATTAGGCAAGTAAATCCGAACCTATCGGGAGGATTAGAGAAGATTATACATACTTGTATTAGACCTAAACCAGAGGAACGTTATCAAACCATATTGGAAGTGCTTTATGATTTAGATCATTCTCAAGAGATAGATGAGAGTTATAGAAAGAAACAGAAGAAGACACTTCATCGATTTATAAGGTGTTCAGTGGCTGCTTTCTGTTTTTTTGCAGTGAGTTTCACGTTTTATCTTATAAATCAGAAAACAGAGCAGCTAAATTACGAAAACATATTACAGAAGGTGGATATGTCTACAGATAGCAATAAGCAAGGGGAGCTTCTACTGCAGGCAATAGCAATAAATCCGAGAGTAATAGAACCATATATGCAACTGTTGCAAATATATAAGGAAGATGCCTCATATACACTGGAAGAACAGGAGCAATTTCTAGATGTTGTAATGAATCATAATACAATAATAAAGGACAATAAGGAGTATGTTTCCTTGGCTTTTCAAATTGGAAAGCTATATTGGTATTATTATGACTATGGAACAACCTACTCGGAAGATAATCAAGTCACTAGGATGAAAAGTTCCATTCCGTGGTTTGAAGATGTCCTTCAGTATGGAGACAAGAAAAGTGAATACTATAATATGGCGCGCATTTACTATAACATAGGCGTTTTTAATCGGGATATTAATCTTGCTATAGAGGAGGCTTCGGATAAGGGAAGCTATGTCACCTATTGGAAAGATCTACAAGAGATGTATGGTTTATTGGAGCAGGAGTTGGAGGAGAGTGACATAGTAAAATTAGAACTCTACAAGGTTATAACTAATGCAATCGAGTTGTATACAAGAAAATTCAAGGGAGATGGTATTAGAAAGCAAGAAGTAATGGGTTGTTATAAGGGAATCATTCTTAGAACGGAAGCATTGGGGGCGAACACAGATAAAACCATTGCCCTTAAGAACTATATTATGTCTAGAAAAGACAAAGTGCTCCAATCTATAGAAAATTCATATACCGTGGAGTAGGTTTAATTTTACACGAAAGGGGAAGATTCTTATTGTAATCTATCAAATCATTTCAAAAATAAGCTTCGCAATCGCTTTGTTCTTAACATTCTGTTCCATTTTCCTTTGGTTTAAAAATCATATCTATCTTGTAATTCAAGATTTAAATGGCAATACGCGAGCAAAACAAGTACAGTATTTAAAAAATAACAGTCTCCTTCTCCATGCCAGTATTCATAATCAGAAAATGGAAAGCCTGAATCAGTTAGTGGAAATGTATTTGCAATATGATAAGGAGGTACCGGGTACACCACCAGACATAGAATTTCCTACAGACTTAAATGGGGGATTAGAGGGGTGGGTGGAATATCCCATAGTGAATAAGCCTAATCCTACAGAAATCATTGAGGATGAAATAGCAATTACAGAAGTCTTAAGTGAATTTGATATACTAGAGAAAAATGGGGAGCCAGTAGATTTGCTTTATCAGAACGAGGAATGTCTATATAAAAATGTCATCTTACCAACAAGCAAAAATGTACCTTTTATAGTAGTAAAGAGTTGTGTAGTGGTTCATTGGAGAGAAAATAGAGATTAGTATGTTAAGTATTAAAAATATAAAAGGGGGACGATCATGAGAGAGTGTAAAAGTAAGAGTATAAAGAGAATGCATAGATTAGAGAAAAGGACCATTGGTGCTATTGGAAGGACTATTATGGGCTTTGTAATTCTGTTTAGTATTCTGTGGATGTATTCGTTAGGAATCCAGGCGGAAACCGGAGATGCTGTGGATACGACCATGATTGTGAGTGGAGACTATAAGTACAAGTTATTGGAGGACGGGACGGTAGAACTGTGTGAATATCATGGTACAGGAGGGGAGATAAAAGTACCGGCAAGGATGGATGGAAAGGAAGTAAGCCGGCTGGGGGAATTTCTATTTGAGAACAATTTGAGCATTACAAAAGTTACTATTGAGGATGGAATTAAGGAGATAGGGAAAGGGTGTTTT
>JAEZPG010000110.1 GCA_023413555.1 Bacillota bacterium
CTTAACGCCAATGGAAAAACACGCCAGATATAATCTGGCAGCATAAAAACTGCCACCAGGTTCATCAACCTGATGGCAGAAAAGAATTTTTATTATTTAGATTGTCTACTTGACGGGAAGCAGTTCATACTTCTATCAAGCTTCTTCTTTTTTTATGTATTGAATTTTTTTGAGCTTTTATTGTTGCAAGCCTTGTAGATGCTGGGTTGCAGAAGATTTGCGATATTAGACGAATGCTTTGACAGTTTGAAATTAATGGTTTAATACCTAGTTTTTAGTATAACAACGATGAACATATGTTTACTTGACATGAACACCTGTTAAATCAGGGTTTGCAGTAATATTGCGAAATAACGGACGACCCGACCGACTATCATATTATGTCCATATTAGTAATAACAGGATACGCCTAAAGTTGCAGAAGCAATTTACGCAAGAACTCCGCCACCAGGTAGCGGATATTAGGTCGAACCCTGAAACTGTTATGAACTTTATCATCAAAAAGAAAAAATCATATAACACTAATAGCTGCAGAATTTTCATATCTAGTATATTATAACAAATAATTATTTTGCGCAAATACTGATTAAGTTACTGTAAAATGCATTTAGTTCTACATCCAAAAATTGCTCTCCCTCAAATACTGCCTTGCAAATATTTTCAATTTCGATAAAATGCTCATTTACAATTTTGCCCTTAATATCCTCAAGAATTTTCAAAATTTCATCTTTATATTTTTTTTCAATACTCTTAAAATACATTTCATCCAGATTGTCGATTAGCGATTGTCGAGATATTGAAAGTGCCCATAAAAGTTCGCCTACACGATCAACATTTTCATATCCTGTAATAGCAGGTCCTTCAACATCATATTCAGTGTCAAAACAATTAACCATCTGTGATATAACTTCTATAGGAAAAGGCGGACTCAATTCATTAAGCAAAGACTCATCATCATTTTCGACAGCTAGTTTTAGTATCTCAAAAAATTTCTTTGGAATCTTTAACCCATTAGGAATTAAGATATTGGGTTTGTTGCAACATAAAAGAATCAAATAATCATATTCAAATTCGGCAAAAGGAGTACATAGGTAGAAGAAATGCAGAAGCTTGTCACCATCTGCAATATCAAAATTTTTCACAATAATTGGATATTGACTTAGTATCCCATCATAAAAATAATTTTTTGGGAAACTTATGGAATATGCAGCTGATAAATCACTTAAAGCATATGCTGTTTTTATAAGTTTCTCTTCATACTCCCTCTCATACCAAATACTTATTTGGTATTTATTAAAGTATTTATTTGGTTTATGTTCATTAAAATATAGACATGAAATTAAAAGACGTTGATACAAGTCTCCTTCATTTCTGCATAGTTCTTGATGTTTTTCAAGTAGCAGTTGTTGTTCTACGCATATTTCATTAAAGTATACTTGCATCCCATTTAGAAAAGATAATGTCTGCCTTAAATTTATTAGTGCTAATCGAGATTTCTCGTTATCTCTACTCAAAAATCCAACTATCTGGTTGTGGAAATTTTGTATGCTTTGAAAAAAACTGCTTTTGATTTCGCTTAACCCTTCTGGAAGATTAGCTTTCTCGTCAAAAGGTCTGTCCTCATAAGGAAATTTATACTCTCTAATTAACTTTTTATTAAATTCCTTCCTATGTTCATCTATTTCAACTGCAAGCTTGCCTAATGGTTTTTGTCCCAACTGTTTCTGAATACACACAACGATTTTATTTGACAAATTTAAAATATCAGTTCTAATACGAAACCAGTGTTCCAGCCATTCATAAACACTATCGCACTCATAATTGCTATAAATTGTTTGGCTCCAAAGGGATGTAAACTCTTGATGAAACATGATTATAATATTTCTGATTGGCATAGTCTTATGTGCATCATTAGGAATTTCATATCCCGATAATACATCCATCACTGGTTTAACAGCATCCGCACAGTATGTATCAAAAATGGGAAGCATTTTGCAAATAGTTTTTAATCTTGATACACTCTCGTCATTTCCCTTATTGATTTCACTTGAAAAGAGTATGTACTCCACATGGATTTCATTTTTTTTCTCATTAACATAAACTCGAAGCGATTTAGTTTCATTCCTCAAATATGTTAAAATATAATTCATTCTTTCATTAACATACACCATATAACTTTCTTTATTCCCACAAAAACAAGTGTACATAATAGTAGATATAGTTTCTATGGAATGACTGTTGACGCTCTCCCAAAGCAATTTCAATGAAATTTTACTTGATAAATTAAAAGAAGAATCAATGTTAATGAGCCAATAAGTAATTGTAGCATATGAAGTAATGTCGGATGTAATACTAAAAGCTTCGTCATTTTTTAAACGTTCATGTAGAGCATTACACAGAAAGTAAATATCTGTTTTATGTAGCTCTATTTTAGGTGCAGTGTCTCTAAGATTGCATAGATATTCTATATTTTTGTTGTCAGGCATTATTTTTCGCATTTCGTCTAAAGTGTTCAAGGAGGTATCTATTTCATCAAATTTTGTGAATGGATTTAGTTCCATATCCAAGAGAAATAAACCGCCATGTTCGTTTGCATCATTATAAATATGCTGATTGGCAAGGTAATATTGCATAACGCTACCAGAAAATATACCACGCAAAGCATCTATATAGGGGGTTAAATTATTTTCATCCCATAGACCTTCAATTAATTTCAGATAGAAATTTTCTTTATTGTTAATTATCTTTGGAAAATAAGAAAACAGTTTGGATCGGTAAATAGAATCTGCAATATTTACAACTTGCAATGCAGTAGAGTCTAACTCGATAAACTCATGCAACTTATTAACAATGTGCTGTGAACGAACTGGATGCAATCCTTCAATATATTTTTCTTCACTATAAATACGAATTAAAAATTCGTTTTCAATGCTTTTAAGCAGTTCCCCATAATCTTGAGAAGTTGTTTCTGTCAAACTACTAATTAGTTTATTTGCAGAAAGTTTAATTCCACATATATCTGCAAAACAAATCTTGCGAAGAATTTCACACTTAATTTTACCGGAATTTGTACCGCTAATTTGAATAATTTGATTATTGATTCGCTCCGATAACATTTCGCCATGAGTTAGTAAGTAAATATATTCTATTAATAATTTCTTTTCTTCAACTATCCTAAACGATTTCTTCCAATCTGTAATGTCAGGGTGTAACTTACCTGCTTGTCTAAGAACTTGGAAAATATCCTGTGCTTCTTCTTCACTTAGAAACAATTTAACTACTTGTAAAGACTTAATGCTACTTAAATCTCCGCTAAAATTATACCAATCATCTTCTCTTGTCGTGATAACTAATCTGTAATGATATGCTACTTCATCTTGCAGAAGTTGAGCTAATCTATTCCACTCACTAAGTTGAGAATCAAGATTATCAATAATAATCAGTGGCTTTTCTCCAAGTTTTACTCTCGTGGCAAAATAAGAAGCTATGTTGCTTAACTCTTTTTGGTCATTACACCATAAAAGTTGATAAATTGCATATTGCTCTTGCAAGTCATATGCAATTTTAAGTGCTAAGGTTGTTTTCCCTTGACCGCTCGATGCTTTAATTACAGTCACTCTATTTTCTTCGACAGATATAGCAATTTCCTTTTCCAATAAAGTTCTCTTAACCGGTAAGTGTCGTGCAATATCTTGATAAGAAGGTTTTTTTCCTTCATAATAGCTGTAGTCTGTTTCAGTATTTTCACCAGGCACAAAAGAAATTCTTTTTATCCAACTGTGTGCAGGGTTATGTACACCTTTACTAATATCATTTTTAATATTTAGAATCACAGTATCAAGTTCATTTTTATTAATACTGTTTCTATGTTCCATTTTTTCTAAACAACAAACTTTAAGACCGTTCGCAAACAGAGATATATTGTCTGTTACTACATCATAAATGCTTATCAACAGTTTTTCAATTTCTAAAGATAAAGATTTTTTTTCTATTTTTTCAAAAGAAAGCTTAGAGATAAAGCTATCATATGAGAAGTCATTCCAATCCCAAAACGGATATTCATCCTTAATTTGTTCAATTATCTTTTTCCAATAGCTATTGGAAGTAGCATCTAAACCGTTATTAAAAAGTTTACTCAAATTTCCTGTAGCAACTTGAAAATCATAAATCAATTTAAAATTTCGATTTTTATCTATAAGATAGGCTTCTAAATAGTTTTTTAGAACATCTTTTAAAAAACTGGCATCTTGTTTTTGTGTTGAATATTTTAACTGTATATGTGTAATGCAATCATCTGAATCTACAAGTCTAATCTTATCAATATCCTCAATTCCTTCTAAATAAAATACAGTAGTTTCGTCTATTTCTGATAAGATTAGATAGCAAGAATATAAAAATTGATAAGTAAATCCTGTAAGAGCAATTTGCCCTCCAGTTCGTGCAGCTTGCAATTCATCAATAGTTGACTTAGGTACAAATTTTTTTATCTTTCTTGCTTTACCACTTTTCTTCTTTGCCATATGTTCACCTATTTTCTCCCCAAATTAATACATATATATTAATCTTTGTTGTAACTCGCCTTTATACACATAAATCAAAACATATGCTCATTTCATTCTCATTAAACATTCATTGATATCAAATCGTATCCACATGTTTTAGTCAAATTTTAGTTTGTTTACTGCATACATCTGATAAGATTAGAATATATGACATTGGGGTCTGATTCCTGTCGATTTCACTATTAATTTATTTTGAATAGCTTTCATGTTTAGACGAATTATTATATATCCAAATGATGATAGTAACAAACCCAACCAGTAACATCAATCTGTCCCTATTTAGAGTGTCTAATGTCCCATTATTTCAACTTTGTTATCTCCCCAATAAAATCCTCTTCAGCAATTTCACGATATTGAATTCCACAGCCATCTAATTTATATCGAAGAAGCTTACAAATTCGTTCATCACAAGTTGCAAAAAAAATCTGATTAATCGAACCATTCTGTTCCATCAACTGATATTTCATCAAATCCAGAAAAGCAAGCATATTCACATCATCCATGCAAGATGTCAAATCGTCAATAAAATAGACCTTGAACTTTTCCTCTCTGCTTCTAGAGATTATTCCAGCGAAGAAATAAGCGAGCATAAATACATTTAACTGTCCATTGCTTAGAATATTAACAACTAAATTTCCTTCCTCATCTGTTAAAGAAACCTGTTTGTCTTCAAGAGTAACTTTTACTCCTTTTATGGTATTAATTCTTGTAAGTTTTTTGTAGAACTTATAAAGATTCGGTCCAACCATTTCATATTCCTGTGCTTTTAACTTTACAATTAGATCACGAATTTCATTTGCACGTACTTGCGCACGTTGTTCAGTTTCTTTTAGTGCGTTATGTTCTACATTCAGTTTATCTCTACTCTCTTTAGCAATACGCAACTCTTCGCTTGTCTTCATATAATCATTATCATTCAGAGCACTAGTTAATGCATTAATTTTTCCTACAAGGAGCTCTTTGGAATAATTTTTGATAACAGGTGCATCCTTTGCTGCGAGTTCTGTGCGTTGTATTGTTGCACTGTCAGATTCTTGTTCTTCTTTTTTATACCCAAGCAACTCAAGGAGGTCATCTACTTCTATATTTATTTCCCCTAATTGCTCGTCACCTATAAGATGTATTGTCTCTGTTTTTTCAATTGCATCTAATGTATCCAATGAAGCCAACTCCAAGCTAGCATATTGTAAATTGCATAATTTATTTAGACTCTTCACCACATCAAAGAATCTAGCAGATTCCTTTTTTAATAATTCCAAATCATTTTGCTCATTTTGATCTTTATCAATCTGATCTTGAAGTACTTTTTTTGCTACATCAACTAATTCCTTATAAAGATTTTTAATCTGATTCTGTTTCACCTCTTCTTCTTTAAGCATTGTTTGAACAAGGACACCATTTTTTTCTATGTACGTTCGCGCTTCTGCTAAAACTTCCTCTTCTTCTACCAACCCAAATCTCTCAGAACCACATATTGGACATCTAGCTTCATTACTGTTCTTCACACAATCTGATCGATATGTCATAATTATAGGTTTCTGTATTACCATTTCCGATAGAAGTTTTAAAAGAGTATTCCCATTAGAAAGATTATCTATAGAATCATTCAGTTCCTTAACTTTTCCTTCTAAAATATCAATTTCTTTTTTTCTATCTTCCCATATTTTTTTTGTAAAATCGAGGTTATTAAATCCATCAAGTATCTCTACATATCGAGAAATATTATCTTTTGTTATAGTTATTCTTCGGTTCTCTGTCAATCTTTTATTAATAACTATTATAGAATCATCATTTTGATCTAATCCAAGGTTGATTGCTTTATTAATATCTTCACCCTTCTCAGATAAGATTTGTTTTAATTCATTCAACTTAGTAAGTATCTTTTCTGCTGTCTGATGTCGAACTTTTTTACGCAAGACTTCTGTCACATGTGAATATCCACATGCATAAATAAGACTTTTCATTTTTTGCAAATCTTCTTCATTTTTACCTTCCAGATTTATTTCTTCGCCTTCATAAAAAAAAGTTTGCGGATAAGACTGTAATGTGGGTCTATCCTGAAATTTAATTAACTTTTCCTGTAATTTTTCAATCTCACTTTCTAGCTTTTTTTCTTTTTCAATATAGTCCTCTTCTTTTCGTCTAATATCACTAAGAAAAACTTCCAAATTTGCAGCAACGGTTTCCTGTTTTGAATAATCTGTAATAAACTCAGTGAACAATTCAGGCAAATCTTGACGCTTTTTATTTTGAATACCAAAAGATTTCTGAATGTCGCAAAAATGAAGATTATAAAAATTATTGTCGATACTTCTATCCAACCAGTCGCCTTCTACATGTTCCTTTCCATTTACAGTAACCACACTATTTTGTGGGTCCAATTCGTCTTTCTTTTGTTCACGATAAATAATATAACTTTCCTTGTGATCGAGAACTTCCACTTCAACCGTTATTTTTTCCTTATTTGCTACTTTTTTATTCTTCAATATACCGTCTAAATTTTTCTTGCGTTCTGCATCATTTGTGCTTCTAGAATCATAGGAATTCTTCAGTCTTCCAATTGTTCCTGTAAGACACCACTCAATTGAATCAATAATTGTTGTTTTTCCAAGCCCATTTTGTGCAGATAAAAATATAAATGATCTATCATTAAATGTGAACTCTCTACTTTCTTTAAATCCTCTAAAATTAGTTATCTTAACTTTCCGAATGAGCATCTTTCAACCACTCCTCAATTATTTTATATTCATTCTCACTAAAAGACATCTTGGGTGTACCTGTTTTTATATTTTTTTCTTTTTTTCTTGGCGAATAAAGAAATTCCAAGTTATTTGACTCAGGCATACATATACTTAATTCTTTAGCTATTTCTTCATCAATCCTAAAATCACCAGCAGGGATTAGATAAAACGGGATTTCTACTGCTTCTTCGTCTGGTATTTCTATCTCACCTTCTGCATTCATTTCATAGGATAGAATCAACTTTCTTGAAATATTTAATGACCCCTCTGCAGTTCGATCTATTATTTCTCCTGAACAAAGTATAATTTGAATAACATTATATTTGAGATTCCTTAGCACTAACCTCTCATCAGAACCAAATACCATAAAGGAGCTGATTTTCTCATCCCATCCTTTACATAACTTAGGAATATTCTGATTATCCCCGTTTAAAATTAAAAACAACTCATCTCCATGAGCACTAATATAAATATCGAATACCTCTTTAGGAATCTGATTATCATCATCATAGAAGAAATTAATATATAGTTTTCTATCTAATGCATTCTGCTTTTGTAAAATACTTTGGTATTTATTATTCTCAAATTGTTCTCTTAGTATCATCTCTCTTCCCCCTTCACACATTTCTGTGCAAAAATACATTTGTTACAGTCTTCAATATTTTGCCATTCATCGTCATCTATTCCTATACAATCCATACATTCCAGATAGAAAAATTCGCTGTCATCCCTAATATCTGATATGCTTTCTAGATCTCTGATATTAGCAGGACTATATTGATAGTCAAATTTTCCTCTTGTGCAACAATCTCCTCCTAAAAACCACTTTTTAGGCTTCAACTCATACATCCTAGAATAAAAGTTCTTTCTCTTCTGCTTTCCCTCATCTGCATTCACAGATGGTAAAATTACACTTTCCTTTACAAAATCCCTTTGTTGAAAATACAAGCAAATATATTCCTTTTCTTCAACCACAACATAACTTCTCGGATCAAGTAAATCTCTGTTTGTATTCAAATCAAAGGCTTCCTGATTCATACATATATTCAGTATAATTTTCCAGAAGTATTTCAAAAACACCCGAATTCCAGATATTGATTCAATTATCTTTTTACTTCGGTTCTTTGCTGATAACGATATAAATTTTCTTACTCTTTTCTCATTTTCATAACTAGTTGTATTTATTAGTTGATACTGACCTTCCTTTGTTCCTACCAATTCTGCAAACCACTGTTTTGTATTTTCATATATCTGAAACAGAATTTCCTCCTGCTTTTCTAACAAATTTGGATTCCCATCTAATATCTGAAAGTATGTATCTGTGACGATAGCTTCAATATATAACGCTATATCTCTTTCTTGACTATCTTCCGACTTTTCCTGAATCAATTTCTTTAGTTCCGCTATAAACTCATCACGCATAATCTGCTTTTGATTCAATGTTGTAATTCTTTCATCCTGTATATTTTCAGTAGTTGGCATTCGATCAAAAGTTTTCAAAATCATCATATAGGAAAGTCCAAGTAAAATTTTTTCTCTATTCTCATCCTCCAAATGTGCCAGTATTGAATCGTCAAAATCAATGTCTACACTCAGTGAGTCCACAAGCATTTTACCTATTTGTTCTCTATACTCTTCAAGGTCCATATTCTGATTAATAACATCGTATGCTTCATGATACTTCTTTAATTGTTCGTCCGATCCCCCCCAAGTAATAAGTGCATTTTCTCTATCAACCTTATTTAACTCCTTCGTTTCCAATTCATCTAAGGATGTTATTGTTATGTGATTTCCACTTACCTCCACCCATTCTTTCCCTGTTTCAAAATTAGGTTTTTGTATATCTTTTTTGTTGAGACTATCATCTAACCTTTTAGTTTTTTTGTCTAGAGGAGAAAACACATTTAAGACAGGAATAATTTTCTTAAATCCACCTTCTGATGATAGCTTTAAATATTGACAATACATTTCTCTGTACACATCTTTATGCATACTAACAGGAAATGTAGAAGAATAGTATTTTGCCTGTATAATTTTACAATCCCCATCATAATCTTCTGCAGTAACATCCTCAATATACTCACAAAATATACGTTTGTTTTTTTCATTTGTTAATTCTTCTATTGCAATTAAATTTTGATAAACAAAACCACGTATACCTGAAGATGCATCACGCTTTTTTTCCCCTATAAACCCTGCTATCAACGATTGATTTTTAGAATCCATTTTACATATCTCTTCCCTTCTAATTCTATACAAAATCATAGTAGTAATTTAAAAACTATATTTGCATAATATATAGTCAACAAACGAATTTCAGCTAGTATATTTCGATTTTATTAACTCATTTCAATTTTTATAATTTCTACTCCACCCAATTCTCATAAAAAGTTCTTATAATACAATCCTTTTTTCAATTCTATCTAATTCGATATTATCTAAAGAAATTATACCTAATCTCGCAATTAAATTCCAGTTTTTTCTATTCAGAATTATTAATTCCCTATAAATTAACAGACCCAGCCGTAAACCTCAAGTCATACACAATCAACCTTGTACTTCTTGACATTCCCGTCTGGGCTTGTTCCATCATAGTTAAGCACTTAAGCCTAAGTGCACATTCCCCAATGCTTAACCTCATTCAATTTATATGTTATGTCGCTGCCATATTTCTTTCAATTAATCTTCTTATTACGTTCCCATCAAAACAATCACCCATTTTTATTCTTGGGACAATCTTGGGATTTTAGATTCCCTAACCTCGCAAACCCTTGCAATCCCTGTATTCCATCCCCAAACCACCACTACTACCGTGGCAAATAATCATTACTCCCTTAATCCACTACACCAATTACTACACCAATTTCGCATCATTTGACGCATTCAAACACTCCCAGATAAAAACAACAAATGCCATACAACCCAGTATTTATAGGCTCTACGGCATCTGTTAACGTAAGACAAAAATCAACTGCAACTGTCAAGAGGTGAGTGCTATTTTTTTTGTGAACAATTTGTGAACTTTTCCTTTTATAAATACTCTTCAACCTCATCTCTTACATTTTTTGTCCATTACTTGTCCCATATAAAGAAACCCTATGGCAAACGCCATAGGGTTTCTTTTGAGTGGTAGAATTAAAATCATGGTTGCTTACTATCTTTTACACTGCTCGTTTCTTACGAACCATTACTACACTCTGTACCACTAAGAATAGACATAATATTGCTGCAGTGGTAATACCTGTCCACCAAGCATCACCAAGACCTGCTGAAGCTACAATGTTCTGAATTGTACTTAATGAGAGCACACCAAATAAAGTTCCGATTGGGTTTCCAACACCACCGGTTAGCATTGTACCACCAATGATAGAGGATGCAATGGCATTCATTTCCATTCCTGCAGCATTCGTAGGCGCACCTGAGCCTGCATGAAGGAAATAAACATATCCTCCTATTCCTGCTAGAACTCCACAGATTACATAGGCTAAGAATTTGGTTTTCTTCACATTAATACCTAGCATTAATGCACTCTGATTATTGCCGCCGACTGCATAAAAATGACGTCCATGTTTTGTCCAGCGAAGGTAACAAAATATAAGGATTACTACGATAATTGCCACAATAACGCCTATTTCAATGTAAGCATTGATATATTTTCCAGCTTTGTTGACAGTACCTAATCCAGGAATATTAATACGAGTGTATTTTAAAGCCACAAAACTCTCATTTTTAACATTGATTGGATCTGTATGTACAATGGTTGTCATTCCCCTGGCAAAGAACATACCTGCCAAGGTAACGATAAACGGTTGTATATTCAAATATGCCACCAGATATCCTTGCACTAGGCCAAAGGCAAGACCAATAGCAAGTGCAATAAGTATCGATACCACTATATTTCCACCACCCAGATCTAGGAAAACAGCACAGCACATAGTTACTAAGGCTGTCACACCTCCCACTGATATGTCAATTCCTCCTGAAATCATAACAAGACTCATACCACAGGATACAATGATTAATGCTGCATTGCCATTTAAAATATTTAGAAAGGTCTGTGGTTTTAGAAAACCTTTACCTTGGAAGATGATGGCTCCAATATACATTACAAAAAAGACTACAATTGTAATCGTCAGTAGCAAATTAGTATCTGACATATTCTTATATTTCTTAGAAAGATTCATATTACGCAGCCTCCTTTGTATGTTTTCTTATTTGTTTCCATAACCGAGAAAGGCGTTCTCTTACCACTGGAGCACTTAATACTACCAGTAAAATAACAACTACCGCTTTGTATGCCGAAAGTGCATCAGCCTTTACTTGCATTTTAAATAAGGTTGTGGTTAAAAATTGAATAACATAAGCACCTAAAATGGAGCCAACCATACTAAACTTACCACCACCTAATGCATTTCCACCAAGGGCTACCGCTAAGATAGCATCCATCTCGATATCCTTTGCAACAACAGAATAATTTATGGTTCCTAAACGACTTACCTTTATTAGACCTGCAACTGCCACACATAAACCAAGTATAACAAAAGCTAATATCTTAATAAGAGTAGGATTTATACCATTTAATCTCGAGGATTTCTCATTAATGCCAACTGCTTGCGTATATAATCCAAGATTAGTAAACTTTAATGCCAAGAAGGTTAATATCATACAGATAATAGCTATGAAAAATGGAGTGGGAATAGGAATTCCAGGTATAAATTTACCAAAATATCCAAATACCTCTGAACAATTGGTGCTAATGACTGGTAACTGATTATTATTAATCCATGCTCCAATGGAACGTCCTGCAGTAAATAAAATCAAGGTAGCTACCATTGGCTGGATCTTAAAGCAGGCTACCAATACTCCATTAAATGCACCAAACAGCATTGCTACAACACAGGCAACCAAAAAGGCTACAATGATTGGTGCATGTAAAGCCTCCGGCTGAGATTGTGTGCCACAAAGAACACGTAAGATCACACTTCCGCTGATTGCTATTGTAGCACCCACACTGATGTCCTGCCCACCGGAAGCTGCAGTTACCAAGGTCATACCGATAGCCAGTATAGCTAACTCTGAACCATAATCTAAGATTGTGATAAGATTTCCTAACAGAACCGGATTACCACTGCTATTCTTACTTAATTCAATGCTATAGAAGGAAGGGTCAGCTATTAAGTTAAATACTGCAAGTAATAACAATGCTACTAAGGGAAAAAATATCTGATGACTAGTTAGTTTTCCCAGAGCTTCTGTAATAGATTTCTTATTTGCTTTACTTTGCATCTTCACTGTCACCTCCTGCAATGGTACTCATAATCATATTCTGGGTAAGATCATTTCCAGATAGCTCTCCTACTACCTTTCGGTCTCTCATGACAATTAACCTAGAGCAGGTACGAAGCATCTCATCTGTCTCTGAAGAAATAAACGTAATACACATTCCTTCTGAGGCAAGCTTAAGCACGAGTTTTTGAATTTCAATCTTAGTTCCTACATCGATACCTCTTGTAGGCTCATCTAAGATTAAATACTCAGGATGTGTCAACAGCCATCTGGCAAGAATTACTTTCTGTTGATTTCCACCCGATAAGGATTTTACTGGAGTATCAACGGATGCAGTTTTTATTTCTAATAATTTAATATACTCATCTGCAAATTTATTAGCCTCTGCTTTACTAAATGGTTTAAAAAAGCCTTTGTGGACCTGTAATGCCAAGATAATATTATCACGTACAGATAAATCTCCAATAATACCATCCATTTTACGATCTTCAGGAAGATAGGCGATACCATTCTTCATGGCCTGTATAGGCTTTTTGATTTTGATCTTTTTTCCATTTTTCTTAATAAAACCATGAATGATATGATCTGCCCCAAAAATAGCGCGAACACATTCGCTTCGGCCGGATCCTAATAAGCCTGTAAAACCATTGACCTCCCCTTTTTTAATGTGAAAATTAAACGGTTTAATTCCTGTATTACTTTGAAGCTGTTCAGCCTCAAATACGATAGAAGTACGATCCTCTTTATTGTAAATCTCACTCTCATCTTTAATATCTGATAAATCATCCAATTCCTTGCCTAGCATCTTAGATACCAGCTGAACTCTTGATAGATCTTTTATTTCATATTCACCAACCAATTTGCCATCTCTCAAAACCGTTATTTTATCACATACTTCATAGACTTGATCAAGAAAATGAGTAACAAATATAATACCAACACCTCTTTTTCTCAAGTCACGCATGAGACTAAAAAGCTTCTCCACTTCCTGTTCATCTAAAGAAGAAGTAGGTTCATCCAAAATAAGTACTTTACAATCCATATCTATTGCACGTGCTATGGCTACCATCTGCTGAATTGCGATAGAACAGCTAGAAAGTTGCTTCGTTGCTTTTACGGGTATATCTAGCGCTTTCAAGATTTGATCAGCTTTTTCATTCATTTTCTTCCAATTCTGACCTATTCCTTTCGTACGGCCAATAAACATATTTTCAGCAACTGAAAGATTTGGACATAAGGTTATTTCTTGGTACACCGTACTGATACCAAGATTCTGTGCATCCTGTGGAGAATGAATGACTGCTTCTTTCTCCAATCCTTTTAAATAAATATGACCATCGTTTTTTTCATATACTCCGGTCAAGACCTTTATTAAAGTTGATTTTCCGGCTCCGTTCTCACCCATAAGCGCATGTATTTCACCTTCACATAATGTGAAATCCACTCCCTGTAAGGCAAGTACTCCGGGAAAACTTTTGTGTACATTTTTCATTTCCAAGAGGGATTTGTCTTTCACCAGTGTATTCACTCCTCACTTATTATAAATAACGTGGTGCACGCATACTGTTAATAATTACGCTGCACCACGCTGATTAGCTTGTCAAAACTTTATATTATTTTAATTAGATACCATATTTGTCTACATCTTCTTGGGTGATTGTAGATGCATCAAATCCCTTTTCTTCCATGATAATTGTCTTTTCTGCAAGAGTTTCACCATTCTGAAGTTTCTTGATGATATCATCAATATAGGATGCCTGGAAAGGATTACATTGTCCATCATAGTTCCAGTTCTTCTTAAGAAGTTCTTGAAGAGCCCATTTGTTACAGTCATAACCCATAACGATTACATCTTTGCCAACTCCATGAGATATATTAGCTTTGTCTAGGGCTGCTACAGCACCCTTAGCCATATCATCATTCTCTGCATAGATTACATTGAAAGGTTTCTTTGAATCAATCACAGATTGCACAATCTGTTGTGCTCTCTCAGCGTTCCACTCAGCTGTCTGCTGAGCAACAATATTCCAACCATCAGATTTAGCTGTTGTATCCAATGCACCGGAACGGCCTTTCTGAGCTGCAGAACCCATAACACCCTGAATATGTATAATATTGTACTCTTTTAAATTCTGTCCCTTTAACCAAGTAACTGCTGTCTCGCCTTCTTTTGCCATATCAGAAACGATAGAAGCTTCATAAAGACTTTTATCTGCATCAATTGTACGGTCAAATAAGATAACCTTAACACCTGCATCCTGAGCGTCCTTTAATACGGAATCCCAACCAGCTGTATCAGCTGCGGAAAGAAGTAAGTAATCAACCTCATCTTGAATGAACTTCTGAGCTTGTTGAATTTGCTCTTCGTTCTTAAGGCTGTATGCAAAAGATGCCTCGTAACCATTCTCCTTAGTGAATTTAGCTTTTAAATCCTTGTCGTTTGCTGTACGATAACCAGATTCATTTGGATCATTGTTAATGATACCAACTTTAATCAAATCTCCTGCTGGCTGAGCTGCATCTGTTGCCTTTGGTGTTTCTGATACTTTTGGTACGTCTGTTGCCTTTGGTGTTGCTGTTGCTTTAGGTGAGTTTGTATCTTTGTCTGCAGTATTGGTATCTTTTGTACCACAAGCAGCTAAACTTACTACCATAAGCATTGCTAATACAAGTGAAACTAACTTTCTCTTCATATCGTTTCCTCCCAAAATTAAAATATGATTCATTGTTCCAGGAACTTTTCCCTTAAACCAAGAGTATCATCCCACATTATGGTAGTCAATTATGAAGCCCCTTATTTTACAATGTTTGTTAGGTATTTACAATACAAATTTTGAGTGATATAATACATCTTAAATACAACTTTTTCTGTAGGTATGTTTTCTTCTGATTATATAGTAATATATTATCATTTATCTTTCCCTACATCTTTTTTATTACATTTTACTATATTATTCTTATTGGACATTTTTTGAATAACGCTTTAGTTAGTTAATTATCTTATTAACATCTAGAATATTTTACTCATCATTTTTGAGTACATATGCACTTTGTAATAATCCTTTCTTACTTTTTCTATTCTTATCATAAATAAATACTTTTTTTATGAAAGGAGATTTCAGTATGCCAGTAAAGTATAAATGGCTCGCTAATTGTTTACAGGACTTAATACAAAAAAATATGAAAAATGGTATCAACAAGCTTCCAACGGAAGGTGAACTTTGTAAGAAATACAAGGTAAGTCGCCAGACAGTACGGCAAGCTCTATCTATTCTAGAGAAACACTCACAAATTACCAAAAAGCAAGGAAGTGGCTCCTTCATCACAGGTTTATCTATGAATAGCTCAGAGAATACGATTGGCATTATTGTGCCGAAAAGTCAGATATATATCTATCCAGGAGTGGTAAATGATATCAATAGTACACTTTATCAAAATGGATATGTAAGTAAGATTTTTGTAACTGAAAACCGTACTGATATCGAACGTCAAATACTAAATCAGATTCTTGAAAATCCACTGAGAGGTATTATTGTGGAAGGATGTAAAAGTGCTCTTCCTAATCCCAATATGGATCTGTATCAAAGACTTAAGAGTAAGGGAATTCATATTATATTTTTACATAACCACTATCCAGCATTCTCTGAAAGCTTATTTCTACAGGATGATAACATTCAGGGAAGTGTCTTACTGGTGCAACATCTGGTAGATCAAGGTCATATTGCTATTGGTGGAATCTTTAATGCAGATGATTTACAGGGAATTGAAAGATATCAGGGATTTATGGAAACAATGCATGATTATGATCTCACGGTTTTAGATCATAGAATTGCGTGGTTTAGAACTTCAGACATGGAGCAAATAAACAAAGAGCATGATTACTCTTTTCTTAAAAAAATAGTGCAGAACTCATTTAGGTCCTGCACTGCTATTGTCTGCTATAATGATGAGATTGCATATTGGTTAATGAAAGCACTGAAAGCGGAAGGCTACAATCTTCCGGCGGATATGGCCATTGTCTCTTTTGACAAAACCTATCTTAGCATTTCTAATATGCTAACAATAACGTCCGTAACACATAAGCCTCATGAGATAGGAAAAAAGATTGCATTACTAATGGTCGACAAATGCAAAGGTCTACCTGTATCCTCCCACAAAATTCCTTGGGAATTAGTAATAAGAAACAGTACGCCAAAAAGAACTTTATAACGGTATTATTTAAGATTTTTTCCCAGTTCTATATTCTCTTGGAGTGCATCCCTGGGTCTTCTTAAATACAAAACTAAAATAATGGGGATCCTTATAGCCAACCTCCGAGGCAATTTCACCGGAGGATTTATCTGAATTCCTAAGGAGCTTTTTAGCCTTTTCCATCCGTCTTCCTGTCACATATTCAATAAAAGTCTTTTGCATACTCTGGCTAAATATAGTACTTAAATAATTGGCACTAACATCAACTTCATTTGCCACACTATTTAAGGATAGAGTTTCTTTATGATAGTGAGCATTTATGTAATCCAATGCCTTTCTCAATATGTTTCTTTTTTGATAATCACTTTCTTTTTCTCGAAAGCTTATGGCTGTTTCTAGCATTTGGACAAAATAATCATGCACTTTTTCCGCCTTCATGCTTATTTCCTGACCGTAGTTCTTTGTCACATTCCTATATTCCTCTTTTGTTACTCCCAGTGATTCCAAAAATGCAGTTACTGCAAACCGGATATTTAATATTACATAATTACGAAACATTCTGGAAGCAAGTGTCTCATGGATACTTTGCAGATAAGTGTCTACAAAATCGTTAATTTCACTGGGACTACCTTTAATCAGGAATTCACGTATAATTTCCGGATCCATTTTTCTAGAATCTACATTCTCAATTTTATTATCCTCACTAATATTTAGATACTCTTTTAACGTCTCTCTATTCAAAATATGAACCTCAGGCATAATAAATCGATAAGAGTAATAATGGTTAGCCCCCTGATAGCACTCAGGAAGCATACTCAAGCGTTCTACAGAAAGTCCATATGCTACATACCAACTGATTTGATTTTCTACTGGAAGACAGACACCTTTTATGTGCTCCGTACTGTTCTCTGTAAGTTCAGTAATCTCCTCCTTTTCTCCTTTTACTAAGACACCGTAAGTATTTACATTGCAACGGAAGAGAACATAATTGGGATGCCTAAGGAAATAATGAAGAATGTCATCTTGTATCTCTGTAAACTTCTCCATCTCCTCTTTCCTATGATGCTCACTGTTCTCCTGCAAAGAAAATAACAGTAAATTATAGCAGGCAGCATCTATTTCAATGAATAGTTTAGAGGCCTCCTCATAAATCTCCTTTACTGACAATTCTCCAACAAGCACCCGTTCAAAAAATCTTCTGCGGGAAAATTGCTCAAACTCATGCATTTCATTCTGGAACATAACCTGATATTCGTTCTGCTGATTGTCCTGTTCGATTTTTTCTTTTAGTTCTAGTAGCGAATTTCTAAGCGTCAGCTTAGTAATGGGTTTTAAAAGATACTGTTCTACCCCCACTTCAATTGCCTGTCTTGCATATTCAAAATCATCATATCCGCTAATAATAATAATTTTCATTTTAGGAAATTCGCTATTTACAATACGACTAAGAGATAAGCCATCCATAAATGGCATTTTTATATCTGCAATCAGTACATCCGGCTTCCTCTTGCGAATGAGTGGAAGTGCAATTTCTCCATCTGCAGCTTCGCCCACAAAGTGATATCCATACTGTTGCCAAGGAATATTATCCCTAAGCCCTTCTCTAATTACTGTCTCATCCTCTACCAAAAACACTTTCAGCATAACCACTACAACTCCTCATTAATATGACCTATTATTAAGATAAGCACTGACATTGTCTTTAGTAAAAACCTTCTCAGAGATATAATAGGCTTTCTTAACCTTCTCTCCTCGCTCCAGAGATTGAATTACCTTACCTATATAAGGGCCGAGCTCTGGATTACACTCGATATCTACATTAATTATCCCTTTTTCAACCATTTTTAAAGCTGACTTCACAGCATCAAAGGAAATAATAGTAATATCTCCATTGACACCTGATGTTAATCCGGCTTTTTGAATTGCTTCCACTGCGCCAAAAGTCATATCATCATTTTGTGAGATAACTACATCAATCTCCCTATATTTTTTTAATAGATTTTCCATAACCTCATAACCCTTGGCAGTTGTGTATTCAGCATCTACTTGTTCAAGTATCTTCCAGTTGTCATGTTTTTTTGCAATCTTATTAAATCCATCTGTTCGTCCAATAACAGACGTTGACCCCTCAGTTCCTTGCAGGACTACTATATTTATCTTCTCTTTTACCTTACGTTCAAGATAATCTTCTAGCCATTTTCCGGCATTTTGTCCCTCCAGATTAAAATCAGAGCCAATCCAAGTGGTATACAGGCTTTTATCCTTCACATCAACCTGCCTATCCATTAAAATAACAGGAATATGAGCATCCTTTGCCTCCTGTAGTACGGTATCCCATCCAGTCTCTGTGATTGGTGAAAAAATGATATAGTCCACTTGTTGTGAGATAAAACTTCGTATCGCTTTTATTTGTTTTTCCTGTTTTTGTCTTGCGTTATCAAATATCAGAAAATATCCCTTTTCCTTAACAAACTCATTTTGTATTGAGGTTGTATTTGCTGTTCTCCAGACTGATTCACTTCCAATCTGAGATACTCCGACAACAATAAGACTTTTATCCACCGGAGTAAGCGTATCATCGCTATCTAACGAATTAACCGTTCTTCCACATCCAGTCAGTAAAATAAGCATAAGTATGAGTGTTACAGCTATGTATTTTCTTTTCCGCAAATTATGCAACCTTCCTTACCTTCCTTTCTTATTCACCAACTAGATTTTTCTCTTGCTCTTCAACCTTTATCGCTGGAATGGAGATTTCTACAAGTGTTCCTTTTCCTTTTTTAGACTGAATTGTCATACCATATTCAGAACCAAAATACATTCGAATTCTTTCATTTACATTGGCTAGTCCAAAACCCTTTTCATGTCCATTATATGAATGCTGTATCTCATCTCGTAGCTGTTCCAATTCTTCCTCATCCATGCCTACACCATTATCTCGTACAGCTAGATGAATGACATTACCTTCTTTTTCTGCTGTAATATGAATATATCCCTTGGCTCTCTTGTATTTTATGCCATGATAAAGTGCGTTTTCTACCACCGGCTGAAGTGTCAGCTTAAGAATCTGATAGTCATATAATACTTTGTCAATCTGGATGTCATACTCCATAATATCATGATAACGCATTTTCTGTATTTCCAGATAACTACTGATATGTTGTTCCTCTTCTTTTATAGAGATAAATTCCTTTCCCTTACTGAGTACCAAGCGAAAAAAATTAGATAAGGTCACAACCATATTAACTGCTTGATCCGCTTCATTACCTTCTATTAGCCAAATAATTGTGTCCAAAGTATTGTATAAAAAATGAGGATTGATTTGTTCCTGTAACAGGCGAAGATCTACCTGTCTCATTTTCCTTTCATCCTCTTTTACTTTGTCAATTAAGGTCTGTATATTATCTGCCATATTATTGAATCCTTGTGCCAAAACAGATATCTCATCATGAGTATTCACGGTAGCTCTAGCATGAAAATCACCTTTTGCAACCTTCTCAGTGGCCCGATACAGCCCCCTTAAAGGCCGAAGTATACCTGAAACAATCAACAATGCAAATACAGTTACCACGATAACAAGCACTACAATTATTACAATACACAATATAATAAAATCATCAATCTGCTTGTTTACAGTATTATTTACCTTTTCCATACTCTTCGTCTGGTAATAGATATAATACTGAATATCATCTTGTATCAACTCAGTCAATATATAGATGTTATTATCTAGCTTTTCAATATTCTCTTTATAACGTCCACCGGTCTTTGAACTCTCCTTAATATCATCCACTCTTTTTTCCAGTGTATCGATATTACGATGAAGACTCTGAAGCCAGATTTTACTTTCAGGTTCTGTGGTAATATCCATTAGCTTTGTAAACTCACTCCTCAGCTCATCAATCAACACATAGGGATCTTTTAATGTCTTGTCCTCAGCAATATTGTCAAAGGTGACATAACCTACTACCAATTTATATAAGCTTTCATCCATTTCTTCCTTAAAATTAAGATTATAGTTATTGGCTATTGTCATATTACTTACAAGCTTTTCGTATGTGTCGCTGTTCTCGGCCATGGATATTACCAGATAAACCACCATAATCAGAAAAGGTATCGCAGTTGCCACAGATAACATTAGTATTTTTTTTCTTATAGAGAACCGGACATCTTTTCTCATTTGATTTCCCCTCAATTAGTTTTAGCACTTCGCTATTTATGGATATAATTATAACCATTATCTGTCATCTGTTCAATGAGAAATGTCTTTCTGGCCGTAATAGGCATTGGCTCCATGCTTTCTGAAAAAATGCTTATCTCTGATACAATCAGGAGCTGATGTCACTTCATGATTAATGAGCTCTGTTTTAGCTGCCATCTTTGCTACTTCTTCTAATACCACTGCATGATAAACCGCCTCATGCGCATCTTTCCCCCAGGTGAAAGGTCCATGATTTTTACAAAGTACCCCTGGAGTAAAGGATGGATTTATCTTCTGCTTCTCAAAGGTTTCAATAATAACGAGACCTGTATTCTTTTCATAAGCCTCTGATATTTCTTCCTCTGTAAGTCCTCTGGTACAAGGAATTGACCCGTAAAAGTAATCCGCATGGGTAGTACCATATAGAGGAATATCTCTACCTGCTTGCGCCCAAGCGGTAGCCTCAACAGAATGTGTATGTACTATGCCTCCTATGTCAGAGTATTTCCTATACAATTCTATATGCGTAGGAGTATCTGAAGATGGATTGTATTTTCCCTCAATGATATTTCCCTCCAAATCTACTACCACCATGTCCTCCGAAGTAAGCTTATCATACATAACACCACTAGGCTTGATTACTACATATCCTGTGGCCCTGTCTATCCCACTAACATTACCCCAAGTATAGGTAATCAGGCCTCTTTTGGGAAGCTCCATATTCGCTTCATATACCGACCTTTTTAATCCATCTAACATAATTTCCTCCTTATCTCATTGTACCAACAGCTGCCTGTTCGATCTTAAGTCCCTTAGTATAAAGATTCATAAACTGTCCGAATCCTTCTACATCTCTAATGTCAGGACTAACAGTTTGTGCTATCTGCCCGTCAAATACCTTACAATCCAGGAATGCACTTAAATCTTCCAAGCTGTCTTTTTGATTCAAGTATGCTGCAAGCACTGCTATCCCCCAAGCTCCGCCTTCTCCTGCGGTTTCCATAACAGAAACTGAAGTATTCATAGCTGCTGCCATCATTCTCTGACCTACTAGCTTAGTTTTAAAGAACCCTCCATGTCCCATGATTTTATCAATGGTAACCTGTTCTTCCTTTAATAAGATATCTAGTCCGATTTTTAAGGAAGCTAAAGAGGAATAAAGGTGACATCTCATAAAATTAGCTAAGGTAAAATGGCTGTCTGGTAGTCTAGCGAATAATGGACGGCCCTCATCAAACCCAGTGATACTTTCGCCTGAAAAATAGTTATAAGACAATAGTCCACCACAATCAGCCTCAGCCTCCAATGCCTTATTAAATAGCATTTCAAATAACTTGCCTTTGTCTACCGCCATGTTCATGCTTCCTGCAAAGTCTTGAAAGAGATTCACCCACGCATTGATATCTGAGGTACAATTATTGCAATGTACCATTGCCACAGCATCTCCGGAAGGTGTAGTAACCATATCGATTTCTTTATGAACTTGTTTTAGATCATCTTCTAGCACAATCATAGCAAATATAGATGTTCCTGCAGAAACGTTACCAGTCCTTACAGCAACTGAGTTGGTTGCAACCATACCAGTTCCTGCATCTCCCTCTGGTGGACAAAATGGGATTCCTGCTTTAAGATCACCTTCTACATCTAACAATTTGCATCCCATCTCAGTGAGATACCCTCCATCTTCACCAGCAAGAAGCACCTTAGGTAACAGTTCTTCAATCGCCCATGGATATTCATAGGATGTAATGAGTTGCTGAAAGGTTTCAAGCATCTCTTTATGATAGCTCTTACTTTTACTATCTATTGGAAACATACCGGAAGCATCTCCAATCCCTAACACCTTTCTTCCAGTTAACTTCCAGTGAACATAGCCTGCCAAGGTAGTAATGAATTTAATCTCCTTCACATGCTCTTCTTTATTAAGAATTGCTTGGAATAAATGTGCTATGCTCCATCGCTGTGGAATATTGTAGTGTAATTTTTCAGTAAGAAGATTAGCAGCTTCCTCTGTTATAGTATTACGCCAAGTACGAAATGGTACCAACAGCTCATCATTATCGTCAAATGCCAGATACCCATGCATCATGGCACTGATTCCGATAGCCCCCAAGCTCTTTATTGTTACACCATATGTGTTATAAACTTCTTTCTTTAAGCTTTGATAACACTCCTGTATTCCTTTCCATACTGCATCTAAAGAATAAGTCCAGATATTATTCACCAATTGATTTTCCCACTCATAGCTTCCCGAAGCAAGTGGCTTATAATCTTCTCCAATCAATACAGCCTTAATTCTTGTAGAACCTAGTTCTATTCCCATTACAGCTTTTCCGCTTTCAATATAATTCCTATGATTCATGAAATTTATCCTCCTTATTTGTAGAAAATCTCACCTAACATTAGGTCCTTCTTAAAATCGCGTATCTTAGTATCCTTATCGATAAACACAGCTTCAATGCCCATAGCATTTGCCCAATCTCCCATCTGCTCAGCTGTTAAATCGTAAGTAAATGCGGTATGATGTGCTCCACCTGCCAATATCCAGGCCTCTGCGCCAGTATACATATCAGGTTGTGGAACCCAGAAATTAGTAGCAACTGGAAGTTTTGGCATAGGTTTCTCATTCTTCTTGCAATCCACTTCATTGATAATGAGACGGAATCTGTTCCCAAGATCTATTAAGGAGGTTGCAATTCCACTTCCTTCTTTAGAAGTAAACACTAATCTTGCAGGATCCTCTCGGTTTCCCATGCTAAGTGGATTACATTTAATACTGATTGGACCATCTGCAATGGATGGACAAATTTCTAGCATATGAGCCTGTAGGATACCTTCCTTGCCCTTTACCAAGTTGTAGGTATAATCCTCTAGCATAGAAGTTCCCTTGGCATCCTTAATACCTGCAGTCATAACCTTCATTAATCGGACCATAGCGGCAACCTTCCAGTCTCCTTCTGCTCCAAAACCAAAGCCTTTTTCCATAAGGCGCTGAATAGCAAGGCCAGGCAACTGCTTCAGACTGCCAAGATCATCAAAATGTGTCACAATAGCTTGATACTTCTTTTCATTCAAGAAACGTTCAAATCCTATTTCAATCTGAGCCTGTACTGCAACATGCTTTCTGAACTCTAAAGGATCTCTTCCTTCAAGTAAAATATGGTATTTGTCATAGTATTCGTCTACTAATGCATTGATATCAGAGGTAGAAACATCAGCTACTGCTTCTACAATCTCATTAACCGGATAGGTATCAATCTCCCAACCAAATTTAATTTGTGCTTCCACTTTATCGCCTTCGGTAACAGCAACATTTCGCATATTATCACCTACACGCATTACACGAATATGGCTACTCTCCATAATACCAATTGCTGTACGCATCCAAGAGGCTATTTTACCCTGTACGATTTCATCACTCCAATGACCAACTACTACTTTTCTCTCAATTCGCATACGGCTTACAATATGACCATACTCTCTATCACCATGAGCAGATTGATTCTCATTCATAAAGTCCATATCTATACTATCATAAGGAATCTCTTCGTTAAACTGGGTATGTAAGTGGAGCAATGGTTTGGTGTATTCCTGCAATCCTAATATCCAGGATTTTGCAGGAGAAAAAGTATGCATCCAAGTAATAACACCAGCGCACAACTCGTTTTGATTTGCTTCATTAAATGTCTTACGTATTAATTCATTAGTTATTAAAGTTGGCTTAAGTACAACCTCATAAGGCAGACGCCCAGACTTGTTTAACTCTTCTACAATAATTTGCGAATGTCTAGCTACATTACGTAGACATTCCTCTCCGTATAAGTCCTGTGACCCAGTGCAGAACCAAAATTGATATCCTTTTTTCTCCATCATTTTTCATTCCTCCTATAAATTAATTTTTCTATATATCCATAATAACACATTACAACTTGTACGTACATCTTTCAAGTTGTTTTTTATCAGCACCACAAACTAATGTTGTATTGCCTTTTCTACCTTTTACGTAGTTAAACCAATATTATAATCTTAGCCTAAATAGTTTATAAATACATGATATTACATTTCTTTACATCTCTATCATTACCAAAGGGTAAACATATTTTTGGAACAGTCAAAGTAGGAGAACGAGGTCAAATTGTAATTCCAAAAGCGGATGTTATGAAAGACATTGCAGTAAGAATACTGAAAGGATTAGGAGGACTGAATAATGATGAATAATGTGGTGAATTCTTTAATTAAATCTAGCACAGGCTACATTCTCTTGATGATCGCATCAATTGGCGATTTAATGCTTCCGTTTCTTTTTGCTCCATTTTGTAAGACTCATAATCATTTGACAATGGTTATGAGTTTATTAGGCAATCCAAATTCACCTGTACATATTATATATTCCATATGGCTAATTGGTGCTGGAATTATGCTTATATTTGGAGCTCTAACGTTATATACAATCTTCGTATCTATATCAAGTGTGCTTTCAAAAATACTGTTGGTTTGTATAGTGCTTTTTGCAGTCGGCGCCTGCATATTATCCGGTATATTCCCAGCTGAGGAAACAAAAGAACTTTCTACTCTATCAGCTAAAATACATGGTGTTGGTTCTGTGTTAGGATTTTTTGCTCTTCTCTTTGTTCCTCTGATAATCGGATTAATATCGTTACACTCGAATGAAATAATCTATGGCATTATTTCAATTATATTTTTCATTCTTGCTATACTTTTCTTTTCTTTTTTTGCCATGTCTGATAAGGAAACATTCTCCGATACAATCATAGCTAACGAAGGATTATGGCAAAGATTAAATTTACTTTGTATGTACGCCCCATTGGTCATGATTTCAATGAAAAATCTACTGAGTCATGAGATAGAGTAATAATTATAAAACTCATTACAGTGTCCAACAAAGAGACGCAGTATAAAGCGTTCCCTGCGTCTCTTTGATATTTATTCTTAATCATTCATTTCTTAAAACTGTAGAATTGCCTATTACAATTTCCGGCTCCACAAGAATATGCTTGTCTTCCTCACTAAGATCTCTATTACTCATTAAGGATAATAGTAGCTTAGCCGCCATTTCTCCTAATTTTTCATGTGGATGGGCTATGGTTGTAAGCTTAAGTCCACCATAGCTTGCCATGTAGGAATTATCATATCCAGTAATAGAAATATCTGAAGGAACCTTTACCCCCATCTCCTGTAAGGTTCGGATGATCGATATCGCAATCTGATCATTGTAACAGACAACTGCATCTAATTTTATGTTACTCTGAATAAGCTTTTTCATACTCTCCGCTGGATGAACTACCCGATCTTCAGTATAAAACCAAGTAACAATATCTGGATTGTAGCTGATACCAGCCTCCTGTAGTGCTTTTACATAACCCCGATGACGGTTCTGTCCCTGGGAGTCGTCTGACTTAAAGACACCGGCAATATGCCTGTGACCCTGACTAATCAGATGTTTGGTAATCAAATATCCCCCCTTATAGTCATCCATAAGGATATTAGGTTTGCAAAGCATCTGAGAATAGCAACCCTGAATAAATACATAGGGAATTTTATATTCCTCCAATTTTTCATATAGGTTTAGATGCCTACAATAAATATGGCTTTTACTTGGTTCAATAATTAGGCCTTCAATGTCTTTTTGCAAAAGTTCTTCCAGACAAATAGCCTCCCTGCTTCTAGAATTTCTAGTATTTTTGAGAATTATACTATATCCCTCTTCTGCCAAAGCTTCGTCTATTCCCTTTATCACCCTTGGAAATATATAATCTGACATGTATGTAGTTACTACAGCGACATTTTTGGAAGTATGAATATGACTAGATCGTTCAGAACAAAAGGTACCTTTTCCATGAACTGCATAGACAAATCCTGCATTCGTAAGTTCTCCAATTGCCTTTCTTACGGTTTGACGACTGACACAATACCTGGCTGATAGTTCATTCTCAGAAGGAAGTTGTTCCCCAGCTAACAATTTACCGGAGGAGATAAGATCTTTTAGATCTTCAATTATCTTGTTGTATTTTAACTGCTTTCCATTTTCACTGATCATGTTTTTCCTTCCTTTATAAGGCCTTAGCCTTCACTCGTCAATTAATCCAGATTAGAAAAGTATTGATCCAAACCTCTTGCAATCCCTAGTGCTATTTTATCCTGATATTCCTCTGTAGATAGCTGCTCATCCTCTTTTGGATTCGTCATATAGCCCATTTCTACAATTGTAGTTGGTACTAAGGACCAATTTATTCCCGTCATAGTATCAGTTTCCCAAACCCCTTTTGAATTTGCCTGCGTTGTATCTAAGACAGATTTCAGTACACAATCAGACAGTTTTCTACACTGGCTATAGATTGAAGCGTTATAAGGATTATTCTTAGTATTACAGATGGTCATGACACCATTGACATGACTGTTCTCAGATCCATTGGCATGAATACGGATTAAAGCATCTGCATGGGCAACATTGGCCATGGTAGCTCTTTCTGAATTGCTAATATTAACATGATTGGATGTTCTTATCATCATGACCCTGTATCCTTTCTCCACTAACAACTTTTTTAATTTACTTGCTACCATAAGATTTAGTTCATATTCATATAGCCCGGTTTTAACCCCCCTGGTACCACTGGATACCTTTTTCTTCATCTCAGTTGCTCCTGGGCCCACCGGCTCCTTATCTGGATTGTTCTTTGCCTGGTGTCCTGCATCAATAACAATTAAATACTCCTCTGTACTTTGCACCGTAGGAGATAATGTCGTCGTAGGCTCCACGGTTGATATCTCTGGATTAACTGGCTCTTTTGTTGGTTTTTTTGATCGCATTGTACCATGTATTTCCTCTGGATTTTTCCAGATTACAGGGTTAGATTTTTTTTGGCCACATCCAGTAAGTGTAAACAGCGTCAGCACAATCATAAGGAAACCAGTCATTATTTTCTTATACAAATTTAACCCCTTCCATCCTTGATTAATTACATTACTAAAATAATATATTATTATACAATGTAACGAATTATAATGCAATTATTATGCAATTAGTCATCAATGACAGATACTGTTTGGAAATACCCTGTTGAATAAAATGCTTTTTCATATGATATACTTAATCTCACACTCTGGAAAATACTTCAGTAACTTTTCCCGAAAGAAAGTTTTAATCTCCTGCAATTCTTCCTTTGTATAGAGGTATTTTCCATAGCCAAATTGACCATACTTATACTTTCTTTCCTCATCCTTCATAGGTAAAGTAGATGTTGGAAAAATCTCCTGAATAAGACTCTTGGCTTTCGGTGTATACCGATGAGTTATCACCTCAAAATAAGGCTTGTGTGAAAGCTTTTTTGGCAAAGCCTCTGATAATTGACGTAATAATTCTTCATACTCCTCCATCCATCCTTCATATATAAACACAGGGGCAATCAAAAAACCTATAGGATAGCCTGCCCTACTCATCTTGGTTGCTGCATGGATTCTAGCAGTTATAGAAGCTGTGAAATGCTCATACTCCGAACGTATTCTTTCGGTATTTAGACTAAATCTTACCTCAGTCTTATTATTATGTTTCAACTCAAGAAGTCCATCTACATCACTATATTTGGATACAAAACGAAATGCTCCAAGAGGTTCATTGGCAAAAAAAAGTATGGTCTTTTCCAAGGCATGAGTATAGGGCTCCACACATAGAGGATCTGAGGTGGCTGAACCTTCAAAAGTAGTGATCTTTTCTTTATTTGCTTCCATATATTTTCTAGCGCGTTCTAAAATCTCATCAATATTTACATTTACTCTTACAAAGGGTTTATCCCCTAACTGTGTATGCAAATAACAGTATTCACACTGCCCCATACAACCACTGACAAGTGGAAGCATATAATCAGCTGATGGCTTACAGGTTTGAAATGCACCAGGCTTCTTTCGACTAACAACCAAGGTCTGCTTACCATTACTATAAAAAGTCTGAGTATTTTCATCTTCAATATAAGTTTTTATTCGATTGGAAGCTACCTCATCATACACCATGACATCTGGTATTCTGGAAAATTCATCATATAGCCTTTGGGCAATGTCATATTCTTTTACACCTTTTTCGAAGATTACCTGCTTCGGCTTAAACATTACAGTCACCTCTTATATGGTATTCATATTCTATTATGATAGAATGCCATTTGAAATATAAATTATACGAAGATTAGTTGATAGGATCCTGTATTTGTATTCTATAAGCGCTTCTTAAACAAAAGAAAAGCTCTGAGTACTTAACCTTTGGCTAAGTCTTCAGAGCCTTTAACTATTCTATATTCTTGCTACACCGGTTTTTCTTGCAGCTTCAGCAACAGCCTCAGCTACTGCAGTCGCAACATTTTTATCAAGTGCAGATGGAATGATGTAATCAGGGGTAAGTTTGTCATCTGTTACAAATGAAGCAATCGCCTTTGCAGCAGCAACCTTCATCTCATCATTAATATCGCTTGCACGTACATCAAGTGCTCCACGGAATATTCCAGGGAATGCTAATACATTGTTTATCTGATTAGGGAAATCGCTTCTGCCAGTACCTACAACAGCTGCACCTGCACTCTTTGCCAAATCAGGCATTATCTCTGGAGTAGGGTTTGCCATTGGGAAAAGAATTGGATCTTTAGCCATACTCTTAACCATTTCAGCAGTTACACAGCCTGGTGCGGAAACTCCAATAAATACATCCGCATCCTTAAGAACCTCAGCAAGACTTCCTTTTCTCAAGTTACGATTTGTAATTTTAGCCATCTCAATCTTTTCTTCATTAAGATTATCTCTACCTTCGTATATTGCACCACTTCTATCACAAAGTACAACATCCTTAAGTCCCATCGCAATAAGAAGTTTTATGATTGCAATACCGGCAGCACCGGCACCACTTGTTACTACTCTAATCTCATCCAACTTTTTGCCAACAAGCTTAAGTGCATTAAGCATTGCAGCAAGTGTTACAACAGCTGTACCATGTTGATCATCGTGAAAAATTGGAATATCACAGCATTCCTTAAGTCTACGTTCAATTTCAAAGCAACGTGGAGCACTGATATCTTCTAAATTAACACCACCGAAAGAGCCTGCAAGGAGTTTCACTGTATTAACGATATCATCAACATCTTTTGAACGTACACAAAGTGGAATAGCATCAACATCACCGAATGTCTTAAACAATGCGCACTTACCTTCCATTACTGGCATACCAGCCTCAGGTCCAATGTCACCAAGACCAAGAACAGCTGTACCATCGGTTACAACTGCAACCAAGTTTGAACGTCTTGTTAAATCATAACTTTTGTCTACATCTTTTTGAATTTCAAGACAAGGCTCTGCTACACCTGGAGTGTATGCAAGTGAGAGGTCGTCTCGTGTTTCAAGAGGAGCACGGCAAATTACCTCAATCTTTCCCTTCCATTCATAATGTTTTTTTAAAGATTTCTCTGCGTAATCCATGTAATACTTCCTTTCAAAATTTTATTGGCATCACTTCTTAGAAGTGTATTCCCGCAATAACAGATTTTAACGCTTCTGCACTTTCTTTGAGCTGTTTAAGCTCAGATGCGAGAAGTGGAGGTGTGATTTCACGTTCAACACCATGTCCGCCAATGACCGCTGGTAGACTTAAACATACATCGTTAATTCCATAACGATCTGTAACTAGTGTGGATACAGTAAGAATATTCTGCCCATCACGTAAAATAACATCACAGATTTTATTAACAGAAAGCGCTATCGCATAGAAGGTAGCACCCTTTCGCTTGATAACCTCAGCGCCTGCTGTACGAACATCTTGTTCAATATCGGCAATCTCAGCCTTTCCACAAGTATTATGGTTTTCACAAATGTTTGTACAGTATTCAGTCATCTCCATACCTGCAATATTGGTAAGGGACCATGGAATCATTGAAGTATCACCATGCTCTCCAAAGACATACGCATGTACACTCTGTGGACTAAGATGAACATGATCCGCCAGTCTTGAGCGAAGACGAGATGTATCAAGCATAGTTCCTGATCCGATTACTTGGTGTGGATTTAAATGTGTACATTTTAATATTGCATATGTAATGATATCAACAGGATTGCTAACAACGATATAAACTGCGTCTGGTGCTACCTCTGCAACACCTGGCATAACTGAATTGATAATATTAACATTAGCTTGTGCAAGATCAAGCCTTGTCTGACCAGGTTTTCTTGCCAGACCTAGAGTAACAATTACAATATCCGAGTCCTTGGCATCACTATACTCACCAGCGTAAATATCAATCGCGTGACAAAAGGAAATTCCTTGACGAATATCCATAGCTTCGCCTTGAGCTTTTTCCTTATTAATATCAACAAGAACAAGTTCCGAGCAAGTTCCTGCAACAGCAATAGTATATGCAATTGTTGCACCAACATTCCCTGCACCTATAATGGTAATCTTAGTACCATTCATAGTTGTACCATCAATTTTATTCATAATTTTGTATCCTCCAATATTTATTATTAAATGATAATTCCAATTAAAAGACTTCTATACTATTCGTCCTTTATAATAGTTATATCATTGTGGTACTTAATCGGTGTGAATCAGATTTCTCATGTATCAGTAAATATATAGAAATATCATTATATTTGATATACTCTTTGTATCTATTAAATTGGCAGTACTGAATTTCATCGATTTTTAATATATGAACTATTTTTTTAAATAAATATATTGTATTAATTATTGTACAATTGCAACAAACAGGTAAATGATAGCATATCACTTCATTTGCTGTCAACATATATTTTATCATATTCTATGGGCAAAATATAATATAAAAAACTGATATGGAATACAATAACAAAGCTGGAAGTAAGTAAAAGATTATGAATGATAAATATTTATAACAACTTTATAAACATCAATTAAGAACATTTGTAATGGTACATTATTTCAACAATGTGTCTAATATAACATGGTATTCATACATACCTTTTGTGCTCCTACAATTTATGTCATAATCAGCGTACACAATATGATATATAAATTATTTATATATCCGCTCAGTACCCACATAATCCTTGTTTCACAATTCACGCCTAGTATCCATGGATTGACCAAATTATATTAAGAATTTTTTATTGCAAGTATCCTAACGGAGTGTTTTTTGAATCAGTAATTTATTGAATTTTTGGTCCAATAAAAAGTACTTATTATAATATTTGACATAGCAGGTGGTTTAATCGTATAGGTATCCATTATTACTTCATCATGTTTCTTTCATTAATCATCAAATTACAAAATTGTTGTTTTAATACCTCTACCTATTGAAGTTTGTTACTGTATACACTCTAGGAAATAAATAAAATTATATTCTAGACCGTTTCCTTTTTATCAAAGCAATGATCACACCTACCATATTAATCACAAAATACAGAAACCAATATAGGAAATATCGTTGTATAGAATTACCCCTACAAATAATTGGTGCTATCCATGGGGAAAATCTCCCAACGAACCCTTCATATAAATTGCAGGCTAATGCAATGGGAATAAAACTGACGAACCAGATGTTGATTACCCAAAACCAAAATGCTGCACTCTTTTTTTTCTCGCCAATTAATTGTCCAACAGCAAAGAAAGCACAACCTATCACTGATATCATCAATCCTATCAAAACCGCCACCGTTGTTTGTTGTTCTCTCCATGAAACAAGCGCAGCTATGAGACCTATTACATTTAACACAGTAGACACAACTGTGTAAATTCTTGCATCAGATCTCTTCTTTTCTTTATCCAGCTTAGGTTCAATCCCTTTCAGCAGATAATCCGTTGTTATTTCAAAATAATTGCTTAACAGAATTATTTTTTCTAAATCTGGAACACTCTGTTCACTTTCCCATTTAGAAACAGCCTGTCTTGATACTCCAATCTGATCTGCTAATTGTTCTTGAGAGATACCTCTCGCTTTGCGTAATAATTGAATTCTGTCTGAGATACTCATGATATACACCATCCTTCTTTAAGATAGATATAGTTTATTTTTGTTAGTGGTTGCAACGCAACCAACTCAGGCTTGAAGTTTGTCAACCGCAGGTTGACGGTACGACAAATTCTTGTTTATTTAATTAACCTTTTTCTTCTCCTTATTTTTTCACTCAAGTATGGTAATTCGCATTTCCTAATATACTTTGCATAAAATCATAATCTAGCCCCTTTTCAAAACACCTAGTAGCAAACATATAACGAAATATATGTCGATTATACCTTATATTTCTCTAGGATGTCTGTTCTCTCTATAAAAGAAATATTAAAGCAAGAGTGTGGCAATTGGCCAGAAACTAAAGAAAAAGGGTAACATTAAAAGCAATTATAAATATAAAAGTACATAGAAAAGGTAGATGAACATATGATTCATCTACCTTTATTTTACTAGCTTTTACACAACTTCAAATGCTAAAAGTGAGAACTTATTGCCAAAAAGTTTATTGACCCATTTGTCTTGCAACTTCTTCTGCAAAATCCTCATTTTTCTTTTCGATACCTTCACCAGTTTCGAAACGTACGAATTTAACAACCTTAAGATCTTTAGATACAGAAGCAATATACTTACCTACTGTCATATCACTATCTTTAACGTAAACCTGATCCACTAAGCATACTTCTTTTAATTCCTTGTTAAGACGTCCAACAATCATCTTTTCAATGATGTTTTCTGGCTTATCAGGATTCTCATTCATAGCCTGAGCTTTTAAAATCTCAGTTTCGTGAGCGATGTAATCTGCAGGAACTTCGTCTCTTGTAACATATTTAGGAGAAATAGCTGCTACCTGCATAGCTACATTCTTAGCACATTCTTTTGCAGCATCGTTGTATTCGCCTTCAAACTCAACTAATACACCGATTCTTCCGCCGCCATGGATATAGCTTTCAACAAAACCGTTATCAGCAACGATTTTCTCAAATCTTCTAATATTCATGTTTTCACCTATTACTGCAATCTGAGATGCAAGTTCATCTTTAACAGACTTAGAAGTGTCATTTGCCCAAGGCTCACTTAAGAATGCATCGATATCAGCTGCGCTTGTAGCATTTGCCTGAGCAGCAACTGCAGCAACATAATCTCTGAATTTCTCATTTTTTGCAACAAAGTCAGTTTCAGAGTTAACTTCTACGATAGCAGCAACCTTATTATCTGCAGAGATATTAGTTGCTACAAGTCCTTCAGCTGCAATACGACCAGCTTTTTTTGCTGCCTTTGCAAGACCTTTTTCTCTTAAATACTCTACTGCTTTGTCCATATCTCCATCTGTCTCAGTTAATGCTTTTTTACAATCCATCATACCTGCGCCAGACAATTCTCTCAATTCTTTAACCATTGATGCTGTAATAGCCATTCTATATACCTCCGTATTCTTTATTTTAATGTATTACCTAATCTTAATGTTTGTGTCCAATTATTCAGCTACTGCTTCTGCTTCTTCGCTAACTTCCTCAGTAGCTACGTCCATAGCTTCCCCTTGGTTAGCTTCGATAACAGCATCTGCCATCTTAGCAACAATTAATTTAACTGCTCTAATTGCATCATCATTACCAGGAATTACATAATCTAATTCTTCTGGATCACAGTTAGTATCTGCAATACCGATTAGAGGAATTCCTAATGTGTGAGCTTCTTGTACACAAATTCTTTCTTTCTTAGGATCTACTACGAAGATTGCATCTGGTACTTCTTTCATTTCCTTGATACCACCAAGGTTCTTTTCAAGTTTTTCCCATTCTTTTTTAAGTTCGATAACTTCTTTCTTAGGAAGCACATCAAAAGTACCATCCTGAGACATAGTTTCGATTGCTTTTAAACGTTCAATACGAGTTTGGATAGTTTTAAAGTTAGTTAACATACCACCTAACCATCTCTCGTTAACGTAGAACATTCCACAACGTTCTGCTTCTGATTTGATTGAATCTTGAGCCTGTTTCTTAGTACCAACAAAAAGAATCTTTCCGCCATCAGCTACAACATCTTTGATTGCATAATAAGCTTCATCAACCTTACCTACAGATTTCTGTAAGTCGATGATATAGATACCATTTCTTTCTGTGTAGATGTACTCAGCCATCTTAGGGTTCCATCTTCTTGTTTGGTGACCAAAATGTACACCAGCTTCAAGTAATTGTTTCATTGAAATAACGCTCATTGTAATACCTCCATTTGGTTAATCTTCCGTATGCATCACCTAATTGCTAAAACCTTATTACAGGCACCAAGGCAATCGAATACATACGTGTTTATTGTCAACAGACCGATTATAGCATACAGACGTAATGATTGCAAGATATTTTGTGATAATTAGACATCTTATTGCGGTTTATCTCTTTCTATTACTTTCTGCTGTAATTTGAAAAACATTTTCATCTTTCTATATTACATGAGAAATGTTTCATCTGCCACCTGAAGCAATTTTAAAAAACTTGTCCTTGTCACGTGGGCTAGAAAGTCCATGTGACAAAGACAAGTTTTGTACCAAGCGATTTCTGACCGCCGGCTCTTGTATGATAAGTTATTTTTCTTCTTATACAATTCGTTGAGTGCTTTTATTGAAAAAAGTACTTTTCAGATAGTTGAGTATTGGTAAATCCCAATTCAAACTCAAAATAGATTTACTATTGCGCTCCCTCAGGCTTTGACGATTGTAAAACCTTAGGACTTATTGATGGCTTAGGAGAGCCTAAGATTTCAGCTACCTTATTATCCAATGGTTCCACTAAACCGTAATCTTTTGCTTTTTGAATAATTTCTTCTTTGGTCATGGAATGATCTGTATCACTGATAGGTTCCTTCGCCTTATGAATCGTTACCACAATAATCGTAACGATAATTCCAATTCCCAGTCCACGAAGAAAATATAATATTTTTATCATGTCCGGTTTTTTCACTGTGAACCTCCTGTAAATATATTTACTACAAGTTGTACCTCTCCCTGGCCAATATCCAGTTGTTTTGCAATTTCAGGTATTGGTTTTCCCTGCGTAAACATTTCAAGAATCTGATTTTGCCTAATTTCAAACAACTCATGATTATTTTCCTCATTATAATCTAACATAGCCTGCTCTACCTTAGCTGCCTGGGAACCTAAAAAACTCATCTCTGGTGAATTCGTCTGTTTTCCATCTTTCTCAATTGCTAAATCTGCATTCTTACTCTGTGCCTGCATTTGATCAGGTGTTATAATTAGTTGTTTTAATTCTTTTTCTTTGTCGGTCAGCATACCATAGAGAAACACTACTTCTGAATGATTTTTATCAATACGTTCTAAGATCATTTCCCCGTATTCATTGACACTCATTATTTTCTCATTTGAAAGATGGCAAAGAGAATCGTTAACCGATTCTATGGTAGTTTCCTTTGCCTGCTCTAAATAATCATCTATCTCATTTTTTAGTGCTTCCACATTCTCCTTTAGTTCCTTTGGATCTGGATGAATATATGCATTATTATGTTCCACAGCCAGTTTTTCCATTAACAGAAAGCTGATAAATACTAGCAATGCTCCTATTAATAGCAAAACAACTTCAAATCCACTCATAATTGCTCCTTATATTAAAATATCTAACTTATGGCCAAGTATATTGCCAGTTTTCTCATTTTTATCATTTTCTTCTTTTTTCTTACCCTGTTTCCCTTGATAGAAGGCACCACTTCCTCCCTTATCATTCGCATCATAACGGTACTCTGGTTGATCAGATTTTGCCGATTTTACTGTTTGTTGACTATCATGTTCAATATCCTTTCCATGTCCAACAGCAATTTGTTGACTAACAACTTCCTGTTTATGAAGTCTTGCAGTACTTTGATTAGATGCTTCCCATGATTTGGGAGCCATTGAAATCATTTCGATTGGTTTAACAGACATCCTAGCCACTCCTTTCCAGAGCTAAATAGGTTTTGAGATAACGTCTTCTCCTTCTTTAAAGAATCTACAATAATGAGTTATATTCTTTACGATAAGAACACAATTGGAGATTACAATCTTAACCCCTGGATAAATCTTATCATTTACAATAACAGAACCCGTATTAGCATATAATACATGTTCACTTAGTGTTTCTCTTATACATAGTTTCTCCTGGGTAACCTTTTCCAACTCTTTTAATCGTGCTGTAACCTGTCTGATAGCCGCTAATTGTTTATTATTTAATTCTAGTCCATTTTTTATCTTGAGTCTATAAGCACTTGCAATCTGGCTTAACTGAATAATTTCCTGACTAAGACTTTTTAATTCTAATTCTATAGAGCGATATTGATTCAAAATGGATGGGTCAGTCCCAACCTCTAGATGAGTAAAAGTGCCCATGGTGGATCCTGCAGTTTTAAATACAATAGATTCCCCTGCCTTTATCTCCCCGCCTACAATGAGACCTCTTTTTCCCTTTGCCTCAACAGTCTTCTTGGCACTTACCTTACTATGTAAGATAGCCTCAGACAACACACTACCTCCACACTCTACAATTGCGTTCTCAATAAATTTAACCGTGACATTATTGCCAGAAATGATAACTCCTTTATTCATACCCTGGATGCCACCTTTGATAATAATAGGTCCTACTGCCTCTAAACGTCCACCTTCCACAACTCCATCGACAATAATCTGACCTTCTGCTTTTAAGGAAAAGCCTGACGTAACATTTCCTTTTACATGAATATCTCCGCTATACTCTACATCTCCTGTAGAGGAATCCACATTACCTAAAATCTCATAGATATTAGAAACAAATACCTTATCGTCTACCAGATAAGCATGACCTGAAACTTCAGAGAACATCTTCATACCATCTTCTGATATCCGAATATTCTTTCCACATTTTAATTTAGGATTACTAACTTTACCTGAGAGTATCGTCTTACCAGTAACTAACTCTCCATTTTTACCGGGAACAGCTGGAACTACAGAGGCTAAGAGATCTCCCTCTTTCACATGCTGAATCAAATCTAGTTGATGGTAGTCTACACTTCCATCCTCATTTATTTTAGGCTGGGCATTGACATTCGTTTCAAAATGATATTTCACATATCCATTTTGTCCCTGCTCAGCATTTCTTCCTTTTGCCAAAATGATATCTGTGTTATAGTGACGGTCATTCAAAAAACTCCTAATCGCCACAATATCAATACAAGCTAAAACTCTGTTCGTTTTTAGAACATCTAAAATTGTTTCCTCAGTTAGCATAGTCCCCCCTAGAGAAGGAGGAAAAAAGCGTCCAACTGCTTTTAATTCATCGTGATCGACACTCAAAAGAAGTGTCTCTCCAATTGGATCCATCTTGCCTTCTTTTAGTTTAATCTCTGTGTTAGGAGTCAGATTTCTACACCCACGCAACACTACCAAAGGATCATACTCTCCTATGTAAATTGCTCGCAAATAACGCACTATTTCCTCGTAAGTAATAGCTTTTCCTTCTGCTACCGGTGGGATGATTTTTAAATAGATTCCATCCGTTTTATTAACTAGCTGGCAATATCCGTTGTATGCATCCATTTAACACACTCCTAAGCTTTCATCTCATCTTTTAGAATACACTAAGCAACTCAATATTAGCTCCCAAACGGGATTTCATTTTCTGCAAAGCCTTCGTATGTAATTGCGATACTCTTGACTCTGAAACTTCTAGTATGTGACTAATTTCTTTTAATGTTAACTCCTCATAGTAATACAATACAATGACTTTTCTCTCATTTTCTGTCAAAAACTCTAAGGCTGATGCTAACATATCTTTTAACTCTTGCTTCTCTACCACTCTTTCCGGTTGTTCAAACTGTGAACTTCCTCTTGAATCCATTCGAACTTCACTACCCTGTTCCAAGTATTCATCCAAAGACACTAGATTCATGCTAAAAGTCTGGTTCTGCCACGTCTCTAGTTCTTCCATTGTTATGTTTAGTTCTCCTGCCACTTCTTCATCAGTGGCTAGACGTCCCTGTTCTCCCTCGATTTTATGATAGGCTTGTTCCAGCTTCTTTTGCTTCTGACGTAGTGTTCTAGGTATCCAATCAAGACGTCTTATCTGATCTAGGATTGCACCTCGAATACGAAGGCTGGCATAGGTCTCAAACTTTACACCTTTCTCATAATCAAACTTATCAATAGCGTCAATCAAGCCGAAGGTTCCATAGCCCAACAAATCATCATACTCCACAGTATAGCCTAGATACATACTTAAACGTCCTGCTACAATCTTGACTAAACTGGCATATTCAATGATAATCTTTTCTCTTACATCAGTTGACTTCCTTTTAGAGTATTCAAGCCACAATTTTCTTCTCTCATCTTCACTCATAGCAACCTCCACAAGCACTAGTTACACACATGCACGTCCTATTCCTCAATAGAATCCTGTGTTTCTTCAGCCTCTGCCACCCTCTCCTCATTCTCTTCCAATATGACGAACTGTTCTTGCAATGTTTTAGTAATTACAAACTTGGCAATACGACCTACTAAGTAAAAGATAATCAGAACCACCAAAATAATAATCAAACTACGTATAATTCCAATTCCCTTTACCAAACATACAATACTAGTAACCAGACCTGCTACAAGCATAATGATCGCCGGAATGTATCTTTCCTTCATCGCTATCCCCTTCTTTACGTAAGCATTCTTTATATGTATTTCAATGTTTTCCCCACAGACTTAATGATCAATTTCCCTGAATCAGGGTAAAATTCGATCGTACGACCATAATTTTCTCCTGTATCTTCAGCTACAATAGGAATACTAAGCTCTTTTAACTGAAGCTTTGTTGCTTCCACATTTTTTTCTCCCACTCTTAACAAATCACTCGTACTTTGAAAACCAAACATTTGGGCACCGCCTGCAATTTTAGCTATCATCCTGCTTTGTTTAGCTCCCTGCTTCATCATCATATCCAATAAAGCTTTGATTCCTGTATCCGCGAATTTGTATTTGTTCTCATTATGAATTATTTTTTTACTGTCAGGAAGCATAATATGTGCCATCCCACCTAGTTGGATTGTAGAATCAAATAACACAATACCTACGCAGGAGCCAAGGCCTAATGTTGTAATCGCTTCAGGGGCAAAACAGATATTTAAATCTGCCATTCCTACTCTTACCATTGATTTCTTCTCCCTACATTCCCAGCGAATTCAAAATCCTTCTATAAGATTCCTCTGTAGGTATCAGAATGAAATACCCATTTACCTCAGCATCATCCTCACAAAAATGAGATTGAATCAATAGTGCTTTGTCACCTAATTTCCCAAATTCAATAGCCGGAACGCTTAAAATTGCTCCTGCCATGTCGATGGCCATATATGGAACAGATGATGTTATACACATGCTTGTCAAAGAAGAAAGACTAGAAAGGTACGCTCCAGCGATTATATTTCCAATTTCATTAAGCGCTGATAAATCAATTTCGGTGAAGTCAGAAAAATCATCTAGCTGCTTTCCCATTAAGATGTTAACCAAATAGTGGGCACTTGACTTTTCTAACATAAACATCATCATACCTTCAATATCCTCTGATAATGTCAGAAGAATACCTACAACAATTGCTTCTGGACCTCCCACAATGTCTGATAGCTCTCCAATCCCAATTAGTTTTACCAAAGGTACACTCATGTCAATTTTGGAGTTTAGCATTTGTGATAATGCAGTAGTTGCATTACCGCTACCAATGTTACCAATCTCTTTTAGCACGTCAAATTGAGCGTCATTTAACTGTTCAAAGTTAAACTCTTTCAATATAATCCCCCCTATATGTTCTCTTTATCACTTACAATATTGGAGAGATTCAAAAGAGAAATCAAGGCATCCTTATACTTACCAATACCACTTAAAAATCTATAATTTTCATTGTTAGGGGTATAGATAACCTTATCTATCTCATTCTCAGTCAAGGTTACTACTTCCCTAACTGCATCTACAATAACTCCAATGGCTTCCTTTCCTTCCGGCTTCAAAATAATAATTCGAGTTGTATCTGTATAGGTATCATCCTCTATACCAAATTTCAAGCGCAGACTCATAACAGGGACAATTTCCCCTCTTAAATTTAATACACCCTTAAAGTATTTTGGGACTTTTGGAACCCTTGTAATTCTCTGTAATTTCACAATATTATCTATAAACATGATATCTATTCCGTACTGTTCCTCACCTAGCTTAACTACGATATATTGTTTACCCTCTAAAGCAGTATTTGTTTCCATGTTAATTCCCCCTCTACACTAAAGTATTGGCATCTAGAATCAATGCTACTTCACCATCTCCAAGAATAGTGGCTCCACCGATAAGCTTAGTGGTCTCCATATACTTTCCAATGGCTTTGATTACGATTTCTTGTTGTCCAATTAAGTTATCCACAGCAAGACCAGCAAATCGATCTCCCTTGGATACAACTACAACAGTAAGAGATGGCTGTTCCTCTTCAAGTGGCGCAATATCTAAAACATCATGTAGGCGTACGATTGGTAATACAGTTCCACGTAAATTAATTACTTCCTGACCATTGACATATTTAATATCCTCAAGTGGAATATCTTCAATTGTCTGGATAGAGCCTAAAGGAATTGCATATTTTTCCTCACCAACCTCTACCATCAATGCCTGAATAATAGCAAGTGTAAGTGGCAAATGAATGGTAAAGATGCTACCTTCTCCAATTTTAGTCTTTGCTTCAATATCTCCACCAAGTGATTCAATCTTTGTTTTTACAACATCTAGACCTACACCACGTCCGGATACATCTGTGATTCTATCTGAAGTTGAGAAACTAGGTCTGAATAAAAGATCAATATAATCCTTATCTGTCATAGTATCAGCCTGTTCTTCTGTTATAGTCCCCTTCTCAATTGCTTTTTCCTTAACTTTCGCAATATCAACACCTGCACCGTCATCCTTTACTTCAATAACAACGTTATTACCATCCTGATAAGCATTTAAGAAGATAGAACCAACCTCAGGTTTACCTACTTGCCTACGAACCTCTGCTGTTTCCAAACCATGATCAGCAGAATTACGAAGAAGATGCATCAGCGGATCCCCAATTTCATCTATTACTGTACGGTCTAACTCCGTTTCTTCACCAGTCATAAATAATTCCATAGGTTTCTTAAGCTTTTTAGATAAATCACGAATCATTCGTGGAAAACGATTTACAACGCTTTCAATAGGTACCATCCTAACTTTCATAACGGATTCATGTAGGGATGTAGTTACTCTTTCTAGGTACTCTATCTGTTCATTAAAGCTGGAGGATTTCTTATCACCTGAGTCATTGGCGTTAATGGATACCAAACCATTTTTTGCGATAATAAGCTCACTTACTAGATTCATAAGCACATCTAATTTTTCAATGTCGACACGAACGGACCGATTTACCACTGGTTTTGATGTGGTCTGCTTTTGTTCCTTTTTGACAGTAGGTTTCTTATCCTGTTCTTGTGAACTATCTTCAGAGGTATCTTCCTGAATCGAAATCTCAGGCTTATCAAGAGCCTCAATCACTACCTCTTTAATCTCTGATACATTCATAACCTGTTTATAAACATCGCTCAAACTATTCTTCGTGATTAGGAATAAACTAAAGTACAGATCAAATCTCTCATCCTCAATATCCTGAACAGCAGGTTGACTCTTGATTATGGTACCATGTTCCTCTAATGTCTTAAATACAAGAAATGCTCTTGCAGCTTTTAAAATACAGCTCTCTTGAATATAAACTGTAACCCCGAATACATTATTCCCTGCGTTATAGGCTTCATATATAGCGTGATTCTCATGCTCTTCTATTTTAAGCTCCTTAAATTTAGGTTCAAAACTAACTGCTGTTTGCACTTCTCTAGCAGGCTCAGGAGTTTCTTGTATAGCTGTTTTATTTGCCTTAGTTCCACTATTTAATATTTCATTGAGAGCCTGTATAATGTCTTCATTATCTTCCGTTCCTTCCTCTGCTTGTGTCTGGATATTAGTCAAATACCCTTCCAAAGCATCTAAGCCTTTAAATAAAACATCGACCAATCTGTCATTGGCTTTCATTTTTCCATTTCTTATTTCAGAAAAGACATTCTCCAAATCATGGGTAAGTCTTTGCATTCTTTTATAACCCATAGTTCCAGCCATTCCTTTTAGAGAATGAGCTGCTCGGAAAATCTCATTTATAGTGGCTTGATTTTCTGGTTCTTTTTCCAATATTAATATCTGTTCATTTAAATTTTGTAAATGCTCCTTCGTTTCATCAATAAAAATATCTAAATATTGACTCATATCCATATTAATGCACCTCCAAATTCTTTATTATTACTTCTGTCACCTTTGACAAGGAGACCTCCTCATCTGAATAGCCGGCCAAAGTAATTGCCTTCGGCATTCCATACACAGTGGATGTTTCTTTATCTTGCGTTACGATGTAAAGCTGCTTTTTCATTCTCAGTTTACTAATACCATCCAAACCATCATCTCCCATACCAGTTAAAACCACACAAAGGATCTTACTAAAATCCGTTTGGATCAATGATTCCAATAACACATCTGCGCATGGCCTAAGACCATTCTTAGCAGGTTCTACACTTAATGAAAGCACATAACGTCCAACCGACTTTTTTATAAGCCGCAACTGAAAACCACCTTTTGCCAAATACACAGTATTGGTCTCAATTTCCATGCCTTCTTCAGCCTCTATCACGGTAATCTCACTTAGATCATTAAGTCGATTTGCTAGTGATTTTGTAAAACCTTGAGGCATATGCTGTACGATTAACACAGAGCATCCCAAATCTTTCGGTAACAAGGGAATTATCCTTTGTAAAGCCTTAGGACCGCCTGTTGAGCAAATAATTACCACTAATTTGTCCATCTTACACCAATCCCTTTTCCCTTCTCAGCTGTTTTCTTTCTTCCTCAAAGATGTATCTAATGATTACCTCCCGTTGGCATAGCTCTATCTCAGAAAACTCCACACGATTTTCATAGGTACCAATCCTATTAAGTAACAACTGAGAAGAAATCACCCTAGCCTTCAATATAAATTCCTGATCACCATAAGGTAATGGAAGAGTTATATTAATTAGCACCAAATTTCCTTTATCAAAATGAACTTTGGAATTAAACCTTGCACCTCCACCGCTTATATCAGTCATGACTGCTTCTTCCCAATGCAGTTCCATAGGTTCAACGGTATTAGATGCCTCCTCATACAGACAGTGTTTAATATCCATAATCATCTCTAAACGATAAAACTGTCTTCTCTGATGACGAGCTAGGACTGACAGTAATCTAACGATAGCAATATGTAAGGTACCTTCCCGATATCTATCAATTACCATACCGTTACATTGATACAAGCCACGCTTGCTATAAACACAAAGTTGATAGTTGTCTCCAATCCGTAAAGTCACCATATGTCCATTATCAAATGGCATGCCGATATGTAAGTATTCACCATCCTCTATATCTAAAACTGAACTTACATAATCTCTCAT
>JAEZPG010000127.1 GCA_023413555.1 Bacillota bacterium
ATCCTCTCCTTCATATGGCTGTTCAATACCACCATTGAAAAAGAAAGTAACATGCGCATATTTTTCGGTTTCTGCTGTACGCAGTTGTTTTTTCCCTAATTTGGATAGGTACTCGCCAAATGTATTCTTTATTTCAACCTTTTTAAAAGCAACAATCTTATTAGGAATAGTCTTGTCGTATTCAGTAAAACAAACATATGTTAAGTTTAATTTACCATCTTTTCTGTTAAATCCTGCGAATTCAGGATCACAGAAAGCACGAGTTATCTCTCTTGCACGATCAGGACGGAAATTGTAAAAAATAACACTATCATTGTTATTTATAGTTGCTATTGGTGCACCATTTTCCATTACAACAGTAGGTTGAACAAATTCATCTGTCTCATCCTTTGCATAGGACTGTTCAACAGCCTGAACTGCAGAATTTGCTGATACTCCTATCCCTTCTGTAAGGGCTACATAAGCTTTTTCTACACGCTCCCAACGATTATCACGGTCCATTACATAGTAACGACCCATCACGGAAGCAATCTTACCTACTCCAATTTTTTTCATTTCAGTTTCTAGTTCTTCAACGAAACCTTTTCCTGAAGAAGGAGCTGTATCACGTCCATCTAAAAATGCATGAACATAAACTTTTGTAAGACCATAACGTTTAGCCAGCTCTAAAAGCCCATATAAATGAGTATTATGGCTGTGTACACCACCATCGGATAACAAACCATACATATGAAGCGCAGAATTATTTTTCTTACAATTCTCCATAGCAGTTATCAGTGCGTCATTTTCAAAGAAAGTGCCATCCTGGATTTCTTTTGTAATACGGGTAAGCTCCTGATATACAATACGGCCAGCACCCATGTTAAGATGTCCAACCTCAGAGTTTCCCATTTGTCCATCAGGTAAACCAACAGAAAGACCGCTGGCATAACCTTTTACAAAAGGATATTCTTTCATAAGTTTATCCATAACCGGAGTTTTGGCTTCCTTTACAGCATTTCCTTTCGTAGTTTCATTTAATCCATAACCATCTAAAATCATTAATACCGTAGGTTTTTTGCTCATATTTCTGCTCCTTTATCCATACACTTAACGCGAGTAGAATCTCTACCAGAAGATACTATATCATTATTTGTTATAGTTTACAATCTTTCCAAAGTCTGGTTTTAAACTTGCACCACCGACAAGACCACCGTCGATATTTGCCTGAGTAAATAACTCTGGAGCACTTTCAGCAGATACACTTCCGCCGTATTGGATACGAATGGCAGCTGCAGTAGCTTCATCATAGATTTCGCCAATGCAAACACGAATTGCAGCACAAACTTCTTCCGCCTGCTCTGTAGTAGCAACTTTACCTGTTCCGATTGCCCAGATTGGCTCATAAGCAATAACAGCACTTTTAGCCTGCTCAGCAGTTACATCTAAGAAAGCTATTTTAATTTGTTGACGAATAAAGTCAATTGTAACGCCCTGCTCACGTTGAGTTAACGACTCACCACAACAGATAATAGGTGTAATTCCGTGTTCAAATGCTTTTTTAACTTTTTTATTTACAGTAACATCCGTTTCAGCAAAATATTCTCTTCTTTCAGAATGTCCAATTATAACATATTTTACGCCAATATCAGTTAACATATTTGGAGCGATTTCACCAGTATATGCACCACTTTCTTCAAAGTACATATTTTCTGCACCGATTTGAATGTTACTTCCTTCAGCTGCTTCCATAGCTTTTGTAAGAGAAATAGCTGGTACACAGAACACTACATCTACATCATCATTTTTAACTAATGGTTTTAATTCTTCGATTAATTTAACGGTCTCACTGGGAGTTTTATTCATCTTCCAGTTTCCTGCAATAATTTTTCTACGCATAGTTCTTCTCCTTTAATAATCTATATTTTTATACTAAATAAGAAGGACGTTTCTGGTGTTACCCTGTAACGTCCCCTAATAGATTTATTTATCGTTTGCAGCAGCAACACCTGGAAGCTCTTTGCCTTCTAAGAATTCTAGAGAAGCACCACCACCAGTAGAAATATGTGTCATCTTGTCACCAAAACCTAACTGGTTAACAGCAGCTGCACTGTCACCACCACCAATAATAGTAGTCGCATCAATGTCAGCTAAGGCTTTTGCTACTGCGATAGTACCACCTGCAAAGTTAGACATCTCGAATACACCCATAGGTCCATTCCAAACTACTGTCTTCGCATCTTTAATGGCGTCTGCATAAAGTTTACGAGTTTCTTCACCAATATCAAGGCCTTCCCAGCCTGGTTCAATTCCACCACGGGCTACAGTTTTAAATTCTGCATCATTAGAAAATTCTTGTGCTACTACTGTGTCAACAGGAATTAATAGTTTAACTCCTTTCTTCTCAGCCTTATCCATCATTTCTTTTGCATAGTCAAGATAGTCAGCTTCAAGAAGAGAATTACCTACTTCTTCTCCCATAGCTTTCATAAAGGTATAAGCCATTCCACCTCCAATGATAAGAGTATCTACCTTATCAAGAAGGTTATTAATAACGGAAATCTTGCTAGAAACCTTAGATCCTCCAAGGATAGCAACGAAAGGTCTCTTAGGATTGTTAACAGCATTACCAAGGAAATCAATTTCCTTTTGCATTAAGTAACCAACAACCGCTGTATCAACAAATTGGGTAACACCAACATTGGAACAGTGAGCTCTGTGAGCTGTACCAAATGCATCGTTTACAAATACGTCAGCTAAAGAAGCTAAATCTTTACTAAATGCTTCTTCGTTCTTAGTCTCTTCTTTTCTGTAACGAGTATTCTCTAAAAGAACTACCTCTCCATCTTTCATGGCTTCAACAGCTGCTTTAGAGTTTGGTCCAACAACTTCTGGATCAGCAGCAAATTTAACTTCCTGTCCTAATAATTCGCTTAAACGAACAGCAACAGGAGCTAAAGATAATTCAGGCTTTGGCTCACCCTTTGGTTTTCCAAGATGGGAGCAAAGAATAACCTTTCCGCCGTCATTGATTAATTTTTTAATAGTAGGAAGTGCTGCAACCAGACGATTTTCATCTGTAATCTTGCCTTCCTGTAAAGGTACATTGAAATCACAACGAACTAATACTTTTTGTCCTTTAACGTTGATATCATCTACTGATTTTTTGTTTAGCATGGTGATACTCCTTTCTAATTAAAAATAGGTCTGGCCCTTAGTAGAATCAATACGGATTGATTACCTTACAAAGACCGGACCTATTAAGATCGTAAAGTATTTACCTTACAAATTATACTACTGCTGCTTTGTTATCAATTAAGCTAATTCAGCAAAGTATTTGATTGTTCTAACCATCTGGCTAGTGTAAGAATTTTCATTGTCATACCAAGAAACAACTTTTACTAAAGTCTTTCCACCGTCAAGTGGAGTTACCTTTGTTTGAGTTGCATCAAATAAAGAACCTTCAGTAATACCAATGATATCAGAAGAAACTAATTCTTCTTCAGTATAACCGAAAGATGCAGATTCAGCAGCTTTCATAGCAGCGTTAATTTCTGCTGCAGTAACTTCACCTTTTACTACTGCAACTAATTCTGTTAAAGAACCAGTAGGAGTTGGTACACGCTGAGCTGCACCATCCAATTTACCAGATAAAGCTGGAATAACTAAACCGATTGCTTTAGCAGCACCAGTTGAGTTAGGAACGATATTTTCAGCAGCTGCACGAGCTCTTCTTAAATCTCCCTTTGGATGAGGACCATCTAATGTCATCTGGTCACCAGTGTAAGAGTGAATTGTAGTCATGAAACCTTTTTCGATTTCAACTAAGTTATTTAAAGTGTTAGCCATAGGAGCTAAGCAGTTAGTTGTACAAGAAGCAGCAGAGATAATTGTATCTTCTTTCGTTAAAGTATCTTCATTTACGCTAAATACGATAGTTGGAAGATCGTTACCTGCTGGAGCAGAAATAACAACTTTCTTTGCACCTGCATCAATATGTGCTTGAGATTTAGCTTTAGAAACGTAGAATCCAGTACATTCTAATACTACGTCTACACCTAATTCTCCCCAAGGAAGATCTGCAGCATTTCTTTCAGCGTAGATTTTGATTTCTTTACCATTCACTACGATAGAAGATTCTTTTGCTTCTACTGTACCATGGTATCTACCTTGTGCTGTATCATATTTTAATAAGTGAGCTAGCATTTTTGGGTTAGTTAAGTCGTTAATAGCTACAACCTCATAACCTTCAGCACCAAACATTTGTCTAAATGCAAGACGACCGATACGTCCAAAACCATTAATTGCAACTTTTACTGCCATTTAAAAATTCCTCCTAAAAGTTATTTTTTATAATATCCTGCCTATGAAATACTATGTAATACATAGGGGTATTAATCTGCGGATTAGCCATTGGATTGACAATTTTTTGTCGAGCCTACGACCTCAAGTGATATTTTACCTAATTTGTTATAAAATTTCAAGTGAAATTTAAAAATCTATACGGTAATTGTTTTTTGTTAAGCCAGTCTCAATATTTCATCCTTTACATAGTTAGCAATATTCAACGAATGATCGGATATTCTTTCTAAATTGGTCAGTGCATCTATAAATACTACACCAGATTCTGAATCACAGATGTTTTTTGATAATCGCTCAATATGCTTCTCTCTTAGGAAATCCTCTAAAGTATCTACCTTATCCTCTAAGGCAACCACTTCTTTCACATGTTCTAACTGCATCTCTTCTCTCGCTAAAATTGATTGTGCGAAAGAATCTCTAGCTACTTTACAGATATGAACCATTTCTTCCTGAGCCTTATCAGAGAACTTAATATTATGTGAGCATTTTTCCATTGCTAATTCAGCAAGGTTTTCAGCATGATCCCCAACTCTCTCAATATTACTAATCGTATAGAACATATTATTTACAAGAATATGCTGTTTTTCACTTAATGATAAATTACTTATCTTCACAAGATAGTTTGACACCAATTTCACCATTTTATCAATATTATTTTCAATTTCTTTTACTTTTTTTGCTTTCTCAATATCGTTTTCCAACATGGCTTCTATTGAAAGATTCAGATTATCTAAAGTGACATAACCAGTATGAATGACCTCTTTCACTACACTTTCAACAGCAAATATAGGGGATTCCATGATACGATCATCCAAATGTAACAATAGCTGTTTTTCTCCATCCTCTTCTGTTTCGTAATCTTCTTCTCCCTTTACAAATAATTTAGAAGCTTTTACCAACAGATTTGAAAATGGAAGCAACAGAATTGTATTGGTTATATTAAATATAGTATGGAAAATAGAAATTCCTACACTACTTATCAACCCATTAGCAAGCCTTTGATTAACAGTAAAGAAAATAAATAATATCGTACCAAAAATAATAGTTCCAATAATATTAAACATCAAATGGATTACTGCTGCTCTCTTAGCATTTTTTGGTGCACCAATACTGGATAATAGTGCTGTAAAACAAGAACCTATATTACTCCCTAAACTGATATAAATTGCAGAAGCTGCTGTAACCACCCCACCTGATGCAGCTATAGTCTGTAATATACCCACAGATGCTGATGAGCTTTGCATGAGTCCGGTAACAATTACACCCATAAGTATACCGAATATAGGATTGCTTCCCATAAGCATAAAAGCATTACGGAATATTGGTAAATCCGTATATGACGATGCAGAATTCTTCATAAAAGTCAAACCAACAAATAATAATCCTAAACCAACTAATATTTCACCAGCTAGTTTTTTCTTTTGTTTATTGCTAAACAATACAAAAAATGCGCCAATACCAATAAATAGTGGTGCATATAACTCAGGAGAAATTGCTTTAAAAGCATCTCCTAATTGACCAAGAGAAACAATCCAAGAAGTAATACATGTACCAATATTAGCACCCATAATTACCCCTACTGCTTGTCCTAAAGACATAATACCGGCATTAACAAAACCTACCACCATAACAGTAGTTGCACCACTACTTTGAATAATAGCGGTAATCAATGCCCCAACCAATACCGCAATAATCTTGTTATTGGTTAAAATACCAAGTAACTGTTTCAACTTATCTCCAGCAGTCTTTTGTATACCGTCTGCCATAACGTGCATGCCATACAAAAACATTCCAAGACCGCCGGCAAAGGTGAATAAATTACTTACATCCTCTATATGCATTTCAGCCTCCAAAAAAGTATTAGATTTCCCACCGAAACCTTTATTTTCATGATAGCATATAGATGTTGTTAAGAATATTGAAATATCATCTAAAAGTTATAAGTTTTTATTCTAAAATATATTAAAAATTAACAAAATAATATAATCTTCATAAAAATATTTATTAAATCGAAATTAAGTGTTATTATTATTAATTACACTATTATACCATATAATAGAAAAGAAGATGCAGATTGGTTATGTTCCTAATCCAATCTGCATCTTTTACTTACATTTGATAATATAAATCTTCATATTTCTTTGCAGAGTTTTTCCATGAGAAATCCATAGCCATTCCTCTATCAATCAACTTATTCCACTCTCTTTTTTTTGTGTAATAAATATACTTAGCATAGCGAATCGTATTCAACATCTCATGGGCATTATAATTTGAGAAGGAGAATCCTGTTCCTGTACTCTCATACTCATTATAAGGAAACACCGTATCACGAAGTCCTCCCGTCTCTCTCACAATCGGTACTGTACCATAACGCAAACTCATAAGCTGACTAAGTCCACATGGTTCAAATAAGGATGGCATTAAAAATGCATCGCAGGATGCATAAATACGATGTGATCGTTCATTATTATAATAAATATTCGCAGAAACACGGTCCTTGTACTTCCATGCATAATGCCGAAACATATTCTCATATTTTGCAGTACCAGTACCTAAAACTACTAACTGAACATCTTCAGAACAGATATCTTCAATCATATAATCAATCAAATCTAAGCCCTTCTGATCTGTTAACCTTGAAACGATACCAATCATGAAGACCTTGTCATCTCTTTTTAGACCAAGCTCAGTTTGCAGTGCTCTTTTATTCTTGATTTTCTCTTTTCGAAAGTTGCTGGCATTATAATTCTTTACAATTAACGGGTCGGTATCTGGATTATATTCCTCATAATCTAAACCATTAATAATTCCTTTTAGCGAATGACTTCTGGCACGAATTAACCCATCCAATCCTTCTCCATAAAAAGGAGTTTTAATTTCTTCAGCATAGGTATCACTTACTGTAGTGATAACATCTGCATATACCAGTCCGCCCTTGAGATAATTCGCATCCCCATAGGCTTCCAACTTATCTGGTGTAAACAGATATGCAGGTAAACCAGTAATATTTATTATCGTTTCCATGTCCCATATACCTTGAAATTTCAGATTATGAATTGTCATAATCGTTTTCATGTTTACATAGAAAAGATCTCTAAAGAATAAGTTTTTCAAGTATACAGGAACAAGACCTGTCTGCCAGTCATGACAATGGATAATATCTGGCTGAAATTGAATTGATGGTAAAGCTGACAAAGATGCTTTACAAAAAAAGGCGAACTTTTCAACATCTTCATAGATATTACCATAAGGGTTAGGGCCCCCAAAATAGTATTCATTGTCAATGAAGTAAAAGGTGACTCCATCATACTGTAATTCAAAAACGCCCACATATTGATTCCGCCAAGATAAATTCATCATAAAATGAGTTTTATACACCATTTTTTCTGAATATTCATTAGGAATGGCCAAATACTTAGGTAGCATTACGCGAACATCGTATTCCTTTTTATTAATGAATTTTGGCAAAGAACCCACTACATCCGCTAATCCGCCTGTTTTAATAAATGGAACACATTCTGATGCAATAAACAAAACCTTTTTCATTTAGTTACCTCCTGATAGCACAATAATACATTTGGCATCCTATCGTTCGTCGAATATCATGTTGTTACGCATATAACAACAAATCCTGAGTATCTTGGTCAACAAAATACTCAGGATTATCCGATCTTTAGTACTGCTTAGTTTAATTCTATCTAAGTCTAACTTTTGTTGCCACAGCTATTATAAAACATAAGCAGTGTAAAATCAATCACCCTCTCATCTTATATTCGAGGCGAATCTTATCTGCAATTAAAGCAACGAACTCAGAGTTAGTAGGTTTTCCTTTTCCATTATTCACTGTATAGCCAAACAAGTCATCAATAGTATCCATCTTACCTCTAGACCATGCTACTTCTATTGCATGACGTATCGCTCTTTCCACTCTGCTAGGAGTCGTTTTATGTCTCTTTGCAATAGATGGATACAAAAGTTTAGTAATAGAATTTAACATTTCAGTGTCATTTACTGACATCATAATAGCATCTCGTAAATACTGATACCCTTTGATATGAGCTGGCACTCCAATTTCATGAATTATATTAGTTACATCTGATTCCAAGTTACGTTCCATATACTGCTGTTTATTTTCAAACGCTGTAGCTTTTAAAGGCTCCACTAATTTGTTATGTAAAACACCCTTAATCTGTTTAATTCTAGTAAGAATCATATCATTGTCAAATGGTTTCATGATATAATAATTTGCGCCTAGTTCAAATGCATTCTCCGTTACACCTTCCTGTCCTATTGCAGTAATAACGATAAATGCTGGCGTCTTCTTGTAATCATTACTGTTTCTTACTTTTTCCATTACGCCTAAGCCATCAAGCTTTGGCATGATCAAATCTAATAACACTATATCAGGAGACTTGTCCTTAATAATTGAAAGAGCATCTATACCGTTGCCGGCAGTACCTACAACCTCAATATCTTTGTCCTCCTTCATAATGTCAGATAATAAATTGACCATTCTTTCATTGTCATCGACAATTGCAACATTAATCTTTGCCATCAGAATTCCTCCTGTTATATTATTTCCCTCTCCTCAGATGTAACACAATAATTGTTTATGCATATGAAATCTGATTTGGTTGGTAGCATACTTACTACTACTAAGTTCTTACTATTGAATTATACAAGAAATTTCCATTTTAGTCAATGAAAAATAGCAAAAATTGTTAAATTATTGAATATTCCTTAGTATACCTCATGTAATTGTAACATAACCTTAGATTCCATACACATAAACAAGAATTTGTCATATTAAAGACTAGGGTGATTACACAGAAATATTTACTAATTTGATAAAATAAATCTTATATTACTTATTTTGTAAATATTTACCATGTTTATATAATACCGAATTAACAATAATTAATCAAATGTTTTTTTTCGCAGATTCCGACAGCATCTATATATATATTTGAAATTCACTCAATTTTAAGAAATACTATTCTCCCATGTTTAGCATATTTTCAATGAAAGTACCATAACCTTTTGTTGAGTCTTGTATAAAAACATGAGTAACTGCTCCTATTATTTTACCATCTTGTAGTATAGGGCTTCCACTCATTCCTTGCACAATGCCATTTGTAAGAGATAATAATTTTTCATCTGTAATCTTTAATACTAACCCTTTGTTTTGTTTTGTATTGTTCATCAAAACCTTCTCTATTTCAATATTATATTCCTTCACACTACCCTCCACAGAACAAAGAATAGAAGCATTACCTAGATGAATATCTTGTTTTAACCCGATTGGACACTCTTTGTTCAATCCATAGACATAATTAGATGGGTTAATCTTTCCGAATACTCCTTGATTTGTGTTTTTATTTATGGTACCAATATCATTTCCATCACCCGTCTTTATCATACCTACTATTTCACCAGGTGTTCCAGGTTCTCCGGGTACTATATCCAAAACCTTTGCATTATATAGGGTTCCAGTTTGAATCTCCATAAGCTGATTTGTATCAACATCTGTAATTCCATGACCTAATGCACCAAATTTTCCATCTTTTGTTATATAGGTCAGTGTTCCAATCCCCTGTGTATTGTCTCGAATCCAAGTTCCGATTTTATAATCTCCATCGGTACTTTTTACGGGTGTTACACTTACTGTCATACTTTCATTATTACGACGTACTATTAAACGAATAGGAATTGTTCCATTTTTTTGTATACGATGAATCAAATCCTCCTTATCTCTCACCTGATTTCCATTCATACTGGTAATATAGTCTCCTGATTTTAATATATTGACGGCAGGACTATATTCTTTACCATCCTCACCTAATATAGTACTGGTTCCTAACACCATTACTCCATTCGATTCAATATAGACACCTACCGGATCACCTGATGGAATAATTGATTTTTCATTTATTACATTAACAGTTATGGTTTTATAGTTAAAGATTCCAAATAATTTTAATGCTACCTTGCAATGTCCCAATTGGTTGGATTGTAGTGTAAAGGGTTCATTAAAATCAAAATTAATTTTATCGGAATCAACCTTATTCTTCTGGCTAACATTGATTACAGCTATTCCTTCATCTAATTCTGCTTTAATTGGTAGTGAAAAATCAAATTCTTCCGGATTATTAACAAAAAGATTAATATCGTTGGGAACTTGTTTATCTACATAGCGGTAAAACATAAATATAAGGGCGATAAAACTAATAACAAATGCAATTATTAAGCAATACCGATATACAGCTCTTCTTTTCATTCTTCCACTCCATTTCCTTTGCATTATATTTATCTTGTATCAATAAGTAGACAGTTATACACTTTCATATAACTTTTTTGCAAATTATATCCATTTATCAGATATATAGTGGCAGTGTAAAAATTCACGGTTACACTTATATAATAGTAAAAGGGATGCTTATGCATCCCTAGAATAGTATGTGTATATGTGTTACTAATAAACTAGTAACATTTAGTTTCATCTGCCAATTCCTTCATTTCTTTAGCATTATTTCTAACATTCTCTGTTATCATGGCTCCACCTAACATTCTGGCCAATTCTTCTATAGACTCTTCCTCACTTAACATCCTAATAGTAGTGGTAGTTCGAATATTGTCCTCTTTTTTTTCAATAATATAATGATAATCTGCCATTGCAGCGATCTGAGGTAGATGGGTAATACAAAGAACCTGATGTTTGCTAGAGATTACTGTCATACGTTCGCTAACTTTCTGTGCTGTTCTACCACTGATTCCAACATCAATCTCATCAAAAATTAATGTGTTCACAAAATCCTGATCCGCCAATACAGATTTGATTGCTAGCATAATACGAGATAATTCTCCACCGGATGCAACCTTAGAAAGCGGCTTTAAATCTTCTCCAAGATTGGTTGAGATTAGAAACTCCACATCGTCGAATCCAAATTCTGTGTACCTGTCCATACGTTTAATAGATATGGAGAATTGTACATTGTCAAAATTCAACTCTTTTAATGCTTCTATAATCTTTCCTTCCAACTCTTTGGCATATAAACTACGATGTTTAGATAACTCTATACATAGACTGTTTAACTTATTCTCTAGTCTTTCCTTGTCCTCCTTCAGTCTCTCCTGATACTCATCATATGCAATATACTTATCTAATTTATTCTTTGTATTACTTAAATAAATTAATACATCCTCTATTGTATTCCCATATTTTGCTTTTAAATTATTTATCAAATTCAATCGATCTTCAATCTGCATAAACTCCTGGCTGTCAAAATTCAGATCAGACATATAATCCTGTATCTCTCTATTAAAGTCGTTCATTAGATTATCAATATCTATCAGTTGTTGTAAATAGTTCTCCATACTCTTATCAAACTCAACAATACGTGACAACATTCGAATACATCGACTAACGTTATCACTGATACTGTCATTACCTTCAGAAGATATCTCATACATACTACTTAAATTCTCTGATATGGTGTTTGCATTGGAAAGCCTTTTGTACTCTGCAGCCAACTCTGTATCTTCTCCAGGCTTTAGCTTAGCGCTTTCAATCTCATTAATCTCATATTCTAAAAATGAAATCTCTCGAAGCTTTTGATCTTCAGAAATAGCTGTCTCCTCTAATTCTTTGTTAATACGCTGATATTCTCGGTAAATACCAGAAATCTCTTGCTTTAAAGGCGATATCACCAGCTTGGCATACTGATCAATAATACTAAGATGCTTCGATTTATATAATAGCGACTGATGCTCGTGCTGTCCATGAATGTCAATTAATAATTCTGCCACTTGTTTGAGAGTAGCATTCGATACATTCTCCCCATTAATACGATTGGTAATTCTCTGATTCGTAATCTTACGACTTATAATTAATTGGGAGTCCTCCGGATAAATCTCCAATTCTTTCAGTTGTTCTATTGTATGTATCTCTTCAATCTGAAAGACAAGTTCAACAAACGCATATTCCGCTCCCTTACGAATAATATCTCGATTCACTTTTCCACCAAGGGCTATATTAATAGAACCTAATATAATAGACTTACCTGCACCTGTCTCGCCAGTTAGGACATTCAAATGATTCTCGAAGCAAATATCAATCTCATCAATAATAGCCAGGTTCTTAACATGCAAATTAACTAACAAAACATTACCTCCAATTCGTTTGCAAACGTATGTTCTCTTTATAGGTTATCATATTTGTTTATAAAAATCAATTTGTTTTTCACCATATAGCTCCTTATAGTTACATCATTTGCAGGAGTTATTACATATTAAAATGCCACATCATACTTATATGATGTGGCACTCTCTCGATTTATATGTTATTTTATATTCTTAACTGTTACTTTGCATCTGATTTTTCTACCATTCACTATGGCAGTAACATAGGTAGTTCCTTTCTTACGCGCACTTAGTTTACCTGTCCTAGATACATTTACAATATGTTGATTGACCGAATCCCATTGGATGCTCCTACCATTAATTACACGAAGCTGATAAGTATCATACTGTTCCATGGTTAGACTAGTTCTATTTAGTCCAACTACAGTAACGGTAGTAGTCGTAGCCTTTCCACTAGAAGATGCTAAGGTAATTGTAGCAGTCCCAGTTCGAAGGGCCTTCATCTTTCCTGTTTTACTATTAATCGAGACAATTCGTGTATCATCACTGTACCAACGAAGCTTATCAGTATTTCTCTTAGGAGCAACATAGCTATTTAATTTGGTATTTTCTCCAACAATCATGGTGATATCACGATTCACAATCGTTAGTGAAGTTATTGGATTTTCGTTTATAACTTCAACAATACATTTTGCAGACTTTCCTGACCCATCCTTTGTAGTAGCTGTAATAATACATCTTCCGACATCTACAGCAACTACTTTACCAACAGAATCTACATAAGCGACTTTTTCGTCTGAGGAAGTCCATTTTACAGACTTTAATGTGGCATTGGTTGGTTTCACTGTGGCTATTAATTTAAGGCTATCTCCTTTAATAATCTGCGCACTGGCTTTATTGAGATTAATACTTGTAACTTGACGAATAACTCGTACTCGACAAGTATCATATACTCCTGAGCCATCCTGTGCAGTAACTGTAATTGTCGCATACCCTGGCTTAATACCTTTAATAACGCCTTTTTGTGTAACCGTTACAATTTTACTATTCGAAGATTTCCATTTCACCTTGGTATTTGTTGAAAAGTTACTTTTAACAGTAGCCTTTAAAGTATAGGTTTTATTTATCCCAATCACATAGGTAGATTTGTTTAAACTTATACTAGAAGTCTTTTCCTCAACCACTAATAAACAATACCTTGTAAGTCCAGTGTCATTGGAGGTACAGCTAATTAACGTATATCCTCCGTTAACTCCTCGTACAACACCACTACTTGTCACTGTCGCAACCCTTGTATTAGCACTATGATAGGTAACACCTTTGTTATATGCGTTATTCGGAGTTATGATTGGTTTTAATGCAAATGTAGTGCCCTTGGCTATCTTCTTTTCTGAATAATTCAGCTTCATGTCAGTAACATGTTGGATTATGGTAACTCGTAAAGTGGCTTGCAAACCATTGGATGTTGCTACTCTAACATCTACATTAACCTTACCATATATTCCTGCAGATACTGCTGTAGCATTACCCTTATCGTCTATTGACAAATAATCGTCATTAGATGAACTAAAGGTCAATGTCTTATCTGTCACATTTAATGGAACCAAGGTGGTGATTAGTGCCTTCTTTTCTCCTACTTTCATAGTAATGGATTTATCTGGGAAGGATATTCCGGTTGGAGGTTGACTAACTTCTACCGTACATGTAGCCGTCTTTCCGCTTGTGGTAGATACTGTTATAATAGCTCTACCAGGCCCCACTGCTTTCATAGTAGGAATTTCATCATTTCCACTCACCTGTACCACT